>WRJY01000155.1 GCA_009778355.1 Desulfovibrionaceae bacterium
ACCGGGTTGATGCCCACCAGCTTGAGCAGCACCACGTCCTCGGCAAAGGCCGCTTGCAGCGCCGGGTCGGTCATGGCGTTGCCGCCGTACTTGATGACCATGGTCTTGCCATGGAACTTGCGGATGTAGGGCAGCGCCTGCGCCAGTATCCGCGCCTTGTCGCTCGGGCTGGGGGTGAACGGATCGGTACTCATGCTTGCAGTCGATTTCATGGACGGAAGTAGGAACAGCGGGAAGTCAGCGCCGCGGACGCTGGAACATGCGGGGCACCTTGAAGCGCACCAGCGTCAGGTAGGCGGCCACGTAGCTGACGGCGAACAGCAGGCAGAACGCCATCAGCACGCCGGTGTAGCGCCAGAACAGCAGCGCCGGCACTACCGTCAGCGCGACGAAGCTCCACAGGTAAGGCGAGGTGCGGCTGTTGCGCACCAGCATGCGCTTGGCCTCGTCGTCGTACAGCACGCTGCGCACCAGCCGCCGGTACACCAGTTGGTGCAGGTGCAGCGCGTCGGCCATGCCGGGCGACACGCCCCGCCACAACTTGCGGTAGATGGAAAACATGGTTTCCCACACCGGGTAGATCAGCAGCAGCAGCGGAAACCACGGCGACACCGACGGATGGCGCTGCACCAGCAGCAGGCTGACGGTGGCGATCACCAGCCCCCACAAATAGGCCCCGGCGTCGCCGGCAAAAATCAGCCCGCGCGGATAGTTCCACACCAGAAACCCGGCGGTGGCCGCGGCCAGCGCCACGGTCACCGCCGCCAGTTCGCGGTCGCCCACCTGCATGGACACATGGGCCAGCGCCAGGCACACCACCAACGCCACCATGCCCGCCAGGCCGTTGTAGCCGTCGATGATGTTGAAGGCGTGCGGCAGCCCAGTGACGGCCAGCACCGCCAGCGCCACTCCCGGCCAAGGCACGGCGCGCCAGTACGCATCGAGCCCGCCGGAACCCAGGTGCGTCACCGCGGTGCCGAGCAGCCACCAGGCCAGCAGGCCGGAGGTCAGGGTCAGCAGCAAACGCCAGCGCACCGTCAGGCGCTGCGTCATGTCCTCCAGCACGCCGCCGGCAAAAGCGGGCAGCAGCATCAGCAGCCACAGGGGCAAATCGAGCCGCACGCGGTCGATGTTGCCCGCCATCCGCGCCGCTTGCAGCAGCGGCAGCGCCGCCAGCGCCAGCGCCCAGCCGGCCAGCAGCCCGAGGCCGCCCATGCGCGGCGTGTCGCCAAAGTGAAAACGCTGCGGCGCGTCCGCCGCATAGACGCCGCAACGCCGGCGGAACACCCGGCGCATCGCCAAGGTGACCACCAACGACATCACGAATGCAAGCAGCGCCAGCGAGATCATTCAGAAAACGGCTGGAAAAGCCGATGAAGCCGATCGAACGGCGTGCCGCAACGGCCAGAACGGCCCGAAGCGCGCGCCTGATTTTTCCCGCGCTGTTAGTGTGTTGTCTCACAAATCTATACATGAAATCGTGTCTTCGCGCCCAAGGCTGCGTTGCAAATCCTCGCGATACCACTCGGTATCGCTGCGGTTTGCGCCTTGCCCTGAACGCGAATTCATCGATTCCATTGTGTATAGCCATTTGCGAAACAGCACACTAACTCACACGCACCGCCGTGCGCGCCAGGAAACCCGTGCATGGTAGCATTTACGATCCGTTTGTCTGGTCGAGCGGCTCCTATAACTATCAACGGTTTCATGTCGCCCTCCCTCATCGCTGCGCACGTTTATGACCGAGAAATCACCGCCCGCGAACGAACATCGCTGTCGGTCCTGGCCCGCCATATTCCGGCGGGTGCGCGCGTGCTGGATCTGGGGTGCGGCAGCGGCGCGCTGGGGCGCTTTCTGGCCGCCCGCGACGGCGCGGCCGCCGGCCCGGTCGATGGCCTGACCATCAGCGGCGACGAGGCCCAACTGGCCGCCGCGCACTACCGCCGCGTCGAAGTCGCCGATCTCGACGCCTGCCGGCTGCCGGAAAAGTTCCAGGCCGGCGGCTACGACGTCATCGTCTGCGCCGACGTGCTGGAGCACATTCGCCAAGGCAGCCGCGTGCTGGCCGAATGCAAGCCGCTGCTGGCCGCCGATGGGCGGCTGCTGCTGTCGATTCCCAACGTCGGCTACGCCGGCCTGGTGGCCGAGTTGATGGCCGGCGAGTTCCGCTACCGTACCGAGGGCTTGCTGGACGAAACCCACCTGCGCTTTTTCACCCGCCAGACGCTGATGCGCTTTTTGCAGGACGCGGGCTGGGCCGCCGCGCGGGTCGAGACGGTGGAGCGCCCGCTGCCCGATTCGGAATTTCGCGCCGCCTTCGATGCGCTGCCGCCGGCGGTGGCGCGCTACCTGCTGGCGTTGCCGGACGCGCTGGCGTACCAATTCATCGTCACGGCGCGTCCCGACGCCGACAACACCGCCGCCACTCCGCCCGCGTTGCCCAAACGCCTGCCCGCCAGCGCGCTCTTTTCCGCCGAACTGTTTCTGGGCGCGGACGGGCAGTACGACGAAGCGCGTAAGCTCACCGTGCGCGGCGAGATCGGCGGCGAGCGCCAGACGCTGCGCTTCGATCTGCCGCCATCGCCGCCGCTCACCAGCTTGAAACTCGATCCGGCCGACCGGCCCGGTTTCCTGTACCTGTACGGCTGCACGCTGGCCGATCACGCGGGCCAAGCGCTGTGGCAATGGGCGCCCGGCGATCCGGCGCTGGCGGATGCACCGCTCCACGATCTGACATTCGCCCCCTCCCAGACCGAAGGCCGCTGCTTGGCGCTGCTGCATGGCGATGACCCGTCGATTGAACTGCCCATCGCGCCGCAAATACTGACGCAGGCGGCAGGCGGCGCGTTGAGCGTCGAACTGGGCTGGCCGATGTCCGCCGATTACCTGGCGCTGGATCGCCTGGTCGGGCCGCTGCAAGAGTTGCGGCGGCAAGCGCAAGCCCTGGCGGCCCTCGAAAGCGAAAACGCAGGGCTGCGCCTGCAGCGGCTGGAACTCATCCTCCGCTCGCGCCACTTGCGCCACGAACGCGACGTGGCGCAAGAAACGGCACGCCTCGTCCAGTCCTCCCGCCTCTTTCGCGCCACGCGCCCCATCGCCAACGCCAAACTGCGCCTTGAGCGTTGGCTGAAACAGATCCGGCAAGCCTTGGCCGGCAGGCCCGCCGCCGCCTCGCCGCTCCTACTCACGCCGCCCCTGCCCGCGCCGCCCGTCGCGCCGGTGGACATCATCGTGCCGGTCTATCGCGGCCTGCAAGACACCCGGCGCTGCGTCGAATCGGTGTTGCGCGCGGCGTGCCAGACGCCTTGGCGGTTGGTGCTCATCAACGACGCCAGCCCCGAACCCGAACTGACCGGCTGGCTGCGCCAGGCGGCTGCCGCCGACGCGCGCATCACGTTACTGGAAAACGAGCAGAACCTGGGCTTCGTCGGCACGGTCAACCGCGGCATGGAGTTATCAGACCAGAACGACGCGCTGCTGCTCAACAGCGATACCGAGGTGGCCGACGGTTGGCTCGACCGCCTGCGCGCGGCGGCCTACAGCGACAGGCAAGTCGCCACCGTCACGCCGTTTTCCAACAACGCCACCATTTGCAGCTACCCGCGTTTTTGCCAGGACAACGACCTGCCCGAAGGCTGGAGCGCGGCGCGGCTGGACGCGCTGTTTGCCCGCGTCAACGCCGGGCAAGCGCTGGACGCGCCCACCGGCGTCGGCTTCTGCCTGTACCTGCGCCGCGCCGCGCTGAATGCGCTGGGGCTATTCGACGCCGAAATCTTCGGCAAGGGCTACGGCGAGGAAAATGACTTCTGCATCCGCGCCGCCAAGGCCGGCTGGCGCAACCTGCACGCGCTCGATGTCTTCGTGCGGCACCTGGGCGGCGTGAGCTTCGGCGCGAACAAGACGCCGGGCGAGCGCATCGCGCAGGAAACGCTGCGCTACCTGCACCCGCACTATGAAGAAGACGTGCGGCGCTTCATCGACGCCGACCCGGCGCGGCCAGCCCGCCACGCGGTGGACATGGAGCGGCTGCGCGAGGAGGGCAAGCCGGTCATTCTGGCGGTGCTGCACCATCGCCTGGGCGGCACCGAGCGGCATGTGATCGAACTCGCGCGCTTGCTGCACGGCAAAGCGCGCTTTCTGGTGCTGCGGCCCACAGAGGACCAGCAGGTCTGCCTGCGTTTTGCAGAAGAAACCGAAGCCTTCGAGCAGCGCTTTACGCTGGCGCATGAAGACAGCTACGCCGCGCTGCTGGACACGCTGCGCGCCTTTGGCGTCTGCCACGTCCACTACCACCACCGCGTCGACCACGTTCCGGCCATCCTCGATCTGGCGCGGCGGCTGGGCGTGGGCTACGACTTCACCGCGCACGACTACTACGCCATCTGCCCGCGAATCACGCTCACCGGCAGCAATCAGACTTACTGCGGCGAAAAAGGTCTGACGCAATGCCAAGTCTGTCTGCAAGAAGAGCCCGACATCATCGAATGGCGCGGCGAGAACGCCGCTTTCATCAACCAGGCGCGCTTTGTCATCGCCCCCTCGCGCGACGCGCTCGCGCGCCTGCTGCGCTACCTGCCCGCCGCGCCGGCCAAATTGGTACCACATACCGACATCGATTTGCAAACCCCGCTGCCCAAACCGCGCCCGCCCCAACTCACAGGCGAGCGTCCCTTGAAAGTGGCGGTAATCGGCGCACTCCACGCCGCCAAGGGCGCCAATGTGTTGGCCGAAGCGGCGCTGGTTGCCAAGGAAACCGGCGCGCCCGTGGAGTTCCATCTGCTCGGTTACGGCCACCGCCAGCTTCCGGTGGCGCCGCGCGCGCGCCTGACGGTGCATGGCCGCTACGCCGAAGCCGACCTGCCAGAGTTGTTGAACAAGCTGCAACCCGATCTGGTGTGGTTCCCCGCGCAGTGGCCCGAAACCTATTGCTATGTATTGAGCGCCTGCTTACTGGGCGGCTGGCCGGTTGCCGCCACCGCCATCGGCGCCTTTCCCGAACGGCTGGCCGGTCGCCCCTGGACCTGGCTCAAGCCGTGGGACACGCCGGCAGCCGAATGGCTGGCTTTCTTTGCCGATATCCGCCAACGGTACTACAGCACGGGCGCGCCGCCCGAACCGCCCAGGCCGGAGTTGCCGCCATTGCCCGAATCCACGCTACCCAGCCTGCCGCCGCGCGACTGGTATGCCGGCCCCTATCTGGACGGCTTGGCCCGTTGAGCGTTGGGCGTTTAGCGTTTAGCGTAATTCAATGGACTCGCCCAAGCCGAGGCGTCCAAGCGCCACGGTGGCATCCTGATGGTTTTGCCAACGACAGCGAGGCCTAGTGTCATGTCACGTGAAAAATGACGTCTTAAAAGGCCCAATGAAGGTTGCAACCAGGCCACAATAGGGGAATGGACAAATACAT
>WRJY01000156.1 GCA_009778355.1 Desulfovibrionaceae bacterium
AGCGACATGCTGGTCGAGGGCCGGCATTTTTTTGCCGATGTCGATCCCGCCGCGCTCGGCCACAAGGCGCTGGCCGTCAACCTGAGCGACCTGGCCGCCTGCGGGGCCGAACCTCTGGCCTTCACCCTGGCGCTGGCCCTGCCGCCCGAGGGCGCGCGCGATGAAAGCTGGCTGACCGCCTTTGCCGGGGGCTTGCGCGCGCTGGCCGGCGCGCACGGCTGCCCGCTGGCGGGCGGCGACACCACCGCCGGCCCGCTCAACATCTGCATCACCGTGCTCGGCCAAGTGCCGGTGGGCCAAGCGTTGCGGCGCGACGGCGCGCGGGCGGGCGACGAGTTGTGGGTCAGCGGCACGCTGGGCGACGCGCGGCTGGCCCTGCTGGCGCTGCGCGGCGAAATCGCGCTGGCCCCCGCGCAGCTTGCCGCCGCCCGCCAGCGGCTGGAACGCCCCACGCCGCGCCTGGCCCTGGGCCGCGCGCTGCGCGGCATCGCGACCAGTTGCATCGACTTGAGCGACGGCCTGGCGGGCGACGTGGGGCACATCCTGAAAGCCTCGGGCGTGGGCGCATGGATCGATGCTGGCGCGGCCTGCGGCCTGATCGCCGCCAATGTGTTGCCAGCCAGCAGAGAAGAGGGCGTTTTCGACCTCGACTTCAGACGCCGCGCGGTACTCACCGGCGGCGACGATTACGAACTGGCCTTCACCGCCCCCGCCGCCGCCCGCCCGTTGGTGCTGGCCGCCGCGCGCGCCAGCGCCACCCCGGTCACGCGCATCGGCGGCATCACCGCGGGCGCGGGGCTGACCGTGGTTGACGCGCAGGGCCGGACGCTGCCCGCTGGCCCCTTTGCCTCGTTCGATCACTTCCGGTAATTCTTGGCGCCTGTTTACGATCTCAGCAGGCCCGCGTTGGGCCGCAATCGGGATACGAGTTGGCGCTCAAGTCGCACCGCATGGGCTTGTGCCCATGCAAGCGGCTTGAGCGCCCAATAGAAGCTCGCGTGATGGGAAAAAACCACTCGACGCAGAACATGTTGAAGCGCCGGGCATGGCGTTGCGAAATGTGCGGCTATACTTACTCGCTAGCTGGTTTGTTTGGGCGTGCTTCAAGAGTCGGCTTGTTCGCGCATGTCTGCCAAACAGCAGCAGTTATTGCTCTCACACCTCGCACCCATGCCCACAAACATCTCGATAAAACGCATCCTGCCAGGCGCCGCGCTGGCGCTTGCTGCGGCTTTGCTGGCTGCTTGCAGTGCGCCGCGGCCCGCTGAGTTTGGCGGCAACTGGCAACCCGTCAACCGGTTCGAGGACAAACCCCAGGCCATACCTCTCACCCCGGCTTATATCTTCTACGCCTCGCCGCTGGATGGCACCCTGCGCGGAATGCTCAGGCGCTGGGCCAACGACAACGCCATGCCCCTGGTCTGGCAATTGAATTCGGACTACACGCTCTACAAGGCCATGGCCAACCTGCGCTCCACCGACATCCAGGCCGCCGTGGACGAACTCAACAGAATCTATGCGAACGAAGGCGTATTCATCACCGCCGACATTCAGCGTATTTTGGTGCAATCCGCAGCCAACGCCGCGTCCGCCGCGGCCGGACAGGTTCAGCCGGATGGCAAGGCTCCAGACGCGCCGCCGCCAGGCAACTAAAAAAACCAGGAACCAAAGCGCCACGCGCCCCAGCCCACGCCAATGTTCAAGAAGAAGACATCCTCCCGGGCCATCGACGCCGCCGTCACCCAGTCGGTCGATTTCGAGGTGACCATCGCCGACCTGGCCCGGCGCAGCCAGCGCCGCGCCTGGACAGTCGCCTTCAGCGCCATCGTGCTCACGCTCATCATGGCCGGGGCCATCTTCTACATGATGCCGCTCAAGCAGAAAGAGCCTTACCTCATCATCGCCGACGCCGCCACCGGCGTCACCACCGCCGCGCGCCTGACCGACGAGGCCCGCCTGCAAAGCATCACCACCAGCGAAGCCATCAACCGCAGCAACGTCGCCCACTTCGTGAACGCGCGCGAATCCTACGACGCCGTCTTTCTCAGCCTGCACGACTGGCCCACCGTTCTCACCATGGCCGCGCCCGACATCGCCGCCGCCTACACCGCCCAGTACCGCAACACCGACAGCCCCGACAACCTCTATCAGCTCTATGGCACCGAGCAGGCCATCCGCGTCAACATCCTCAGCATCATCCTTGGCGGCGGCGCGGGCAAGGCGGGGGCCTCCAGCGCCACCGTGCGCTTCCAGCGCTCCATCTACAACAAGCGAACCGGCGGCCTCAGGCCGCTGGACAACAAAATAGCCATGCTGGAATTCACCTACAAACCCGGCCTGAGCATGGACGAGCGCGACCGCCTTGAAAACCCCCTGGGCTTTCAAGTCACCTCCTACCGCGTCGACAACGACTTCTCCTCCCCCGCGCCAGTCCCCGTGCCCGTTGCGCCGCCTCCGCCGCCCGCCGCGCCGCCCGCCGCGCCAGAGCCGCAAGCCTCCGCCGCGCCCGCCCCGGAGCCGCCACCCGTGCCGGTTCGCAAAACCCGCCGGCCGCGCCGCCCCTCCGCTCACTGACCTTTGCACAGAGCCATGACCATCCCGCGCCCATCCATCCTGTTTACCGCCGCCGCGTGTTGCCTGGGGCTGGCCAATCCCTTGCCCAGCGCCGCCGCAAGTGCCGAACCGCGCGCCGCCCGCCCGCTGGAAGAAGCCAAGGCCGACCCCGCCGTCACCGTCTACGAATACCAGCCCGACCGCATCTACTCCGTGCGCACCGGCCTGGGCATCACCACCGAAATCGAACTCAGCCCTTTCGAGAAAATCCTCGACTACAGCACCGGCTTCACCAGCGGGTGGGACTTGACGCGCCGCGACAACGTCTTCTACCTCAAGCCCAAAAACGTCGATGTGGACACCAACCTGATGATCCGCACCGAAACCCACAGCTACATCTTCGAGCTGAAAGTCGTCGCCACCGACTGGCGCACCCTCAGCCAGGCGCGCAACGCCGGCGTGCAATACCACATCCGCTTCACCTACCCCGCCGACGCCGCCTTTGCCAACCAAAACGCCAAGGCCCAGCGCGAGCCGGAGCAAAGCGTCACCCTGCTCAAGGGCCGCGACTACAACTTCAATTACGACTACGCCACCGGCGAGGTCCCCGCGCCCTGGCTCCTTCCCCTCAACGTTTGGGACGACGGGCGTTTCACCTACATCAAAATGCCCGACCTGCGGCAATTTCCCACCGGCAACTTTCCCAGCGTCTACATGCGCGAAACCGAGCGCGCGCAAGACTCCCTGGTCAACACCACCGTCGAAGGCAACACCATCGTCGTCCACGGCACCTACAATTACCTGATAGTGCGCCACAACGACAGAGTCATCGCACTGCGCAGAAAAACAACACCAGCGCCAATCGACCCAGCGCCACCCACCCCAGCCCCCATCAACCCAGAGCCAGTTCGCGCGCCTGTTGACCGCGCCCGCGCCGAAGCGCCGGCGCCACCCAACCCAGCGCCAACGCAACCCGCCCCTGTCGCCGGGTTGCAGGCCGAAGCGCTGGCGCTGCCCAACCCAGCGCCAACGCAACCCGCTCCTGTCGCCGGGTTGCAGGCCGAAGCGCCGGCGCCACCCAACCCAGCGCCAACGCAACCCGCCCCTGTCGCCGGGTTGCAGGCCGAAGCGCTGACGCCGCCCGATCCAGCAGTGGCGCTGCCCGCCCCTGTCGCCGGGTTGCAGGCCGAAGCGCTGACGCCGCCCGATCCAGCATTGGCGCTGCCCGTCCCTGTCGCCGGGTTGCAGGTTGAAGCGCTGGCGCCACCCAACCCAGCGCCAACGCCACCTGACGCGCCTGCTGACCTCGTCCACGCTGAAGCGGTGGTACTGGCGCCACCCAACCCAGCGCCAACGCCACCTGACGCGCCTGCTGACCGCGCCCTCGTTGAAGCGCTGCTGGTGTTACCCGATCCAGCGCCAACGCCACCTGACACGTCTGCCGGCCTCGCCCGCGCTGAAGCGCTGCTGGCGTCGTCACCACCCGATCCAGCGCCAGCGCCGCCTGGCGCACCTGTTGACCGCGCCCGCGTTGAAGCGCTGGCGTCACCCGACCCAGCGCCAACGCCACCTGGCGCCATCCGCCACTGGTGGAACGCGGGAGAGCCGGCGCCGTCCCAGCAGGCAATAACCCCCAGGAGGGGTGTCCGGAACACTTGTTCCCGCCCAGCCACATCATGAAAAATCAACGACTCACAGCCATCCGCAATTCGCTGAAGGCGGGTTTTGAACACTATTCCCAAGGAGAGTACATCATGGCTCGCAAAACCGCCCGGCCCAGCGCCGGCGCTACCCCATTCAGCAATAACCCCCAAGGAGAGTACATCATGGTCCGCAAAACCACCCGCCATAACCACTGGCGCAAAGCCATGCCGGTATTGGCACTGAGCTTGGCCGCGCTCATGCCGCTCAAACAGGCGCAAGCACAAATGCCTGTCACTGATGGCACCCTTATTGCTACCACACAGATGAGTTGGCTAACAGAATTTGCAAAATGGACACAGCAACTGCAGTCCTGGCAAACCCAGTTGACCAACCTGACGAACCTCAACTTCGGTCAACTTTTGGGCACCACGCAACTGCAAAAAATCGATCCCAACAGTTTTGCCCAAAAGGCTTGCCCCAACACCCAGGGCCTCACCGGCATGGTAACCAGCGTATTGGGCATCGGTAATTTGCTCAATTCCGACATGACCAGCAATATTCCGCAATCACAATATAACATTTGCCTGTCGATAGAATTCCTGCAGGCCGACAAATACAATTTGACAGTGGACAGGGTCAACCGGCTGAAAGGCGGCATCAACGATCAGTTGAACAAGATCGAAAACCTGCGTAAAAGCATGTCGACTTTTTCCCTCTTTGGCGGCAGCGGCAAGGGTAACGCAGATATGAACGCCCTCAGCAATGAAGTTCAACGTACCCAGATAAAAATGACCACCGAAGACAAAGACTACCAGGCCCGAATGAAGGCGGATAATGACCTGATCAGTACCCTCCAGTCAATGCAATCCACTCTGGCCCATATCGCCATGAAGGGCCAGAACACCCTGCTCGGAAACATCGTGCAAACCACGGCATTGGCGACGGCCCTCAGCAATTAATTCAAAAACCACGCGCGAAGCCAGGGCATCATGGACTTAGTCTATTACACGCTGATCTTCAATTGGATATCCAGAAGGATAGACGACTTCAGCAGCGCTGTCGTGGGCCGCACCATGACATGGGCAGGCGCCATCGCCCTGACCGCCGCCACTGTGTGGATCATGATCGAGGGTTTCCGCATGATCACTGGCCGCGCCAAGGGCTCCATGATGGCCATGGTCGTGGACATGGGCAAAATCGCCGTCATCGTGGCCGTTGCCGCCC
>WRJY01000157.1 GCA_009778355.1 Desulfovibrionaceae bacterium
TCCGCCACGCCCCTGGCCCCCCTGCTGCGCGCCCTGCTGCTGCCGCAAGACGCCGCGCTGCAAGCCGTGTGGACCGCGCGGCCACTGGCCGAGTTGAGCCTGCAAGACGCGCTGGCCGGCTGCGCCGTGGATTCACAGCTACATTCATCATAGCTGGCCGCGCCTGCTTACAAACGATTTCAGCATCAAAACATTTTGAAATTGTTGCCCATCAGGCGCGGCCAGCTATCAATTACAGAATCATCGCCAACCCGGCACAAGGCCATCCAGGGTCGTCTATATTTGTTAGCCTACACAGACTTCTTTTTCCCGGAACTTGCCGCAATGACCGATTCTTCTGCCCGCCCCGTTACCGGCGCGTCCCTTGCGCGCCTGCTCGACCGTCTGGAAGCCGACTTGCGCGAAGCCAGTCCCGCCGAGATGGATTTGATCACCCAGCTTGCCGCGCAGCCGATGCGCGCTGACACGCTGGAAGCGCTGTTTCGTCTGTGCAGCCTGTGGCTGCGGGCGGACGATGCTGGCCGCGCGCAAGCCGTGGTGCAGGGTGACGGCCCGCAACTGGCCGCCAGCGCCGCGCCGGGCGAGCGCGAGGACACGCGCCTGCATCTGGCGCTCGCTCGCCTGTGGCTCGCTCACGCGCAACGCGACGAAGCCGCCGCGCTTGAAGCGCTGCGCGAGGCGCGCCAGATCGCGCAAGAGGCCGGCCCGCGCCTGGCCTGGCGCGATGGCGGCGGGCCGATCCGCGCCAATGCCGGGGGCTACCGCGAGTGGCGCGTCCTGTCCGAATGCACTGACTGGACGCTCGAGGCCACGCTGGCCGTGTTCGATCTGCGCCGCGCACTGGACATCGCCGACCCCGATCTCGCCCAGCGTCATGCCGCGACCGAAGCCTTTTACTTCGCCTCGCGCGCCCAAGCACTGCGCCAAGCCGGGCAGACCGAGCCAGCGCGCCAGGCCGCCGCGCAAGCGGTCAAAGCCCTGTCCGGCGCAACGCCGCCGCAGACGGTTGATGAAGATGACTGGCTGCGCCTGGCCGACGCCGTGATCGAAGCCGCGCCCGATCTGTATGCCGCGCTGGCGCAGCCGATCACAAACTTGACCGCGCAGTGGCCGCTGCCCCGCCGCCGCGAGATCGAAATCCGGCTGGCGCGGCTGCAAGCGCGCTCACGCCATGCGCAGGGCGATCTGACGGGGGCGCTGGCGTTGCGGGATCGCACGAATTACATTCTCTCGCCTGAGGGGAATGCCGCGGACGATTTCATCGAATACGATTTGCCCTGGCTGCTCGAGGCAGGCCGCGACGATGATTCGGGCCGGCGCGCTTTCTTTCACATCTATGAGGCCGCCCGGTACATGCGAAGGGATGTGCCTTCCATCGTGCATGAGCGGCTGGCCGATGAAGCCTCGCGCTCCGTCTGGTGGCCATTGTGCGTGATCCGGGCCTGCCACGCGGTGGACACGCTCGAACGTTTCCTTGGCCCGGACCCGGCAGCATTGCCCGCGCGATCACCCGTTCACGCCCGATTGTTTGCCGCGCTGGCCAAGCAGACGGACATCGCCGCCGCGCTACCCGCCATTTTTGCCGCCGCCCGCCAATTGGCTGACGAGCGCAGTCCGGGCCATTTGTGGATCAAGCGGGTGACAGCCGTGCACGATCAGGAACAAGGGCGCATCGATGCCGCCACATTGCTGGAAATACTGGAAGCGACTGCCGCAGCGGGCCACATGCGCGACCGCCGCACATGGTATGGAATAGTGGAAGAGCGCATCAAGGTAAAAGGGCTGGAACAGGCGCTGCAATATCCGCCGCCCGTGTTGGAAAGTGGTCTTGCCTGCTATTTCTTCGTCGTCTTTCTGGAAGATTTCGTGGATGCGGAGCTTGAAAAATTGTCAGAAACGCAGCGGTCGCGGCTGCACGATGCCTGGAAAAACATCAGCCGCGCAGTTTATGAGGACGGCCTCACGCGCATGGCGCGTTTCTTTGAAACCGGGCAAGGCCACCCTGGCGATGCCAGCCTTCATCTGTATTCGATGATGTGCAACAACCTGTCCATTATCTATCGAGATGAATGCAAACGTTATGAAGACGCGATAGCTTTGCACCGCAATGGCATTGAAGTCAGCTCTTTTGCCGAACACTATAGTGGAATTTTTTGGAGTTTGAAATATATTCTGGATGATGCGCAAGACCTGAAGCCGGAAGCAAAGAAGGCATTGATGGCAAAAATCGTCTCCGCAGGCGAAGATTTGTGGCAATATGCCCTTGCGCATGGATACAGCCGCCACAATCCAAACAACTACACTACTTGGGTTGGATATTATTTATATCGCCTGGATCGTGATGGCGAAATACCACTCTGGCTGGAGCGCCTGGTGCAATGGCAGGAAGGCGAAGACGGGGAAAACCCGGCGCATCTGTCGGATGTCGCCCTGCAACGGCGCATGGGATTTTTCAGCTACATGCATCACGCCAACCGGGATGCCGCCGAAACCTTGTGGGCTGCGATGAAACCACAAGTCGTCGCATCAAAAGATGAATATACGCATTACGTGATTTCTCGTGATCTTCAGATTTATTTCAATCGGCCTGCCGAGGCGATAGCGTTCTTCGAGAAACATCTGGAACTCAATCCACGCAAGACTGAAGAACAGCGCGAGCAAGCGCAAGAAATAGAGCAGCGTCTGGCGGAATGCCGTTCGCTCGCCGCCCCCGCGCCGCGCGCCCGGTGGCGATTCTGGAAGTAGGCATGAGCGCGCCCGCAAGCCCTGATCCCGCATCCGCAAACCGCCCCGCCTACGCCCCGCGCAACGCGCTGAACGCGGGCGAGATCAGGCGCGCCATCCAAGCGCGCAGCGCGGCGCGGGGCGACGCGGCGGACGTGCGCGCCTGGCTGCTGAACCACTTTTATCGGCACGCGGTCGGCAATTTCGAGCCTGCAACGCCCGTGCGCTCGCTGGCCGACGCGCGGGCCGTGCTGGGCGGAGCGTTGCCCGCGTGGGTGAAGGCGCGTTTTTCGGCAGCGGACAGCCGCGCGTCAAAAGCCGCGCCGGTCGTGTGGGTCGATCCGTCAAGCGCGCCCCTGCTGGCGCTGGAGGCGCGGCTGGTGGAATTTTTGACCTCGCGCGACGGAACGGCGCTGCAAGGCAAGCTGGAGCGCGTCAACTGCCCGCAGGCGCTGGCCCTGTGGGAGCGGGAGCACGCGCGCATCGCCGAGCGCATCCAGCGCGGCTGGCGGCAAAGCAACCCGCAGGCGCTGCGCCATGTGTGCGCCACGCCGCACGGCACGCTGGTGGAACTGCGGCCGGATAGTGCGTTGCTGCGCGAGGAGATGGCCTACGAGAGTTACCGCATGGGCCATTGCCTGGGCCAGTTCGCCAACCGCAAGGCGCTCACCGGCGGTTACGGCGGGCGTTACGCGGACGCGGCGCAGGCAGGGCAGTTGCGGCTGTTCAGCATCCGCGATGAGCGGGGCGAACCGCACGTGACCCTGAGTATGTTGACGGACGGCGCGGGCCGGTTGATGGTGGAACAGGTCAAGGGCAAGCAAAACCGCCCGCCGGTGCAACGCTACGTGGAAGATGTGCTGGCGGCGCTGACCGCGCTCGATGCCGCGGCGGATGACGACCTGGCGCCCGACTGCCTCGCGCTGGGGCTGGTGCGCGCCGGCGAGCGCTGGCAGCCCATTGAATCGGTCACCGACGCCGCGCTGCTGGCGCGGCTGGTGAGCCGGCATCCGGGCTTGTATCCGCGGCTGGCCGATCCGGCGCCGCTGATCGAATGGCTGGTGGCCGCGCGCGAGCCTGGCCTGCTGCGGGAGCGCCCGCCCAAGTCGCCCGCCTTGCGCTATGCCGCCCGCGAGATATGGCGCGATGGGGCGGCGCCGCCAGCCGCTGCTGCCGCCGGCCAGGCGCTGCCGGCAGCCATGACCGAAGATGTGGTTTGGGAAGGCATGCCCGAGGCGCAATGGCGCGCCTTGCCCCGCGCGCCCGGCTGGCTGTGGAAGATGCCGGGGCAAATTGCGCGCGCCGCCCGCGCCGCGTGGCGGTGGCTGCGCGTGGCGATAGTCATCCTGCTGTTGTATTGGCTGCTGGGCTTCTGGCTGCTGCTGTTCGGAGTGGGACTGTATTCAGGGTTCAAGAAAAAACCGTTCCCCTTTCTGGCCAGGCCCCGCCACGAAGGCCGCAAGCTCTGGGCGCTGGCGCTGGCCGCGCCAATGGCCGGCGCCATCGGCCAGCATGGTTTTTATGACCGGAAAGCCGCGCGGGTCGATGCCGATTGGCGCCAAAACATCCGCCCGCAGTTCCTGCACCAGTTGGGCCTGCCCGCCAGCGCCGACGATGCCGCGGTGGCGCGTTTTCTGCGCGAATCCTTCGAGCAGCAATGGTACCGCGCCGATATGCCGGCGCCGGACCGCGATGCCGACCCGCGCGCGGCGTTGGCATTTGCCACCGCGCGCGCGGCCTTTTTTGCACGCAATGCACTATTGCTCGGCTGGCTGGCGCCGCCGCCCGCATGGCGCGTGCTGCTGCTCAATGCCCAGCGCGCGCAGGAGTGCTGGGCGGGTTGGGAAGATTTTGGCCGCGCCTGCCTGGCCGGACGCCGGCAGTGGATTCTGGCCGGACGCGCCGACCCGATGGGCGCGGGCTTTGACGAAGCGGCGCTGACCCGTTTGCTGCAACAGCGCCAGCGCAAACACGGCTGGAAAGGGCTGCCGTGGCCGGGACAGGCGGCCTTCGATCCGGTGGCCGTCAAGCGCCGCGGCGCTGCCGCTGGCCGAGTTGACGCCAGTGACCCGCAGCTACATTTATGATATCTGGCCGCGCCTGCCCACAAACGATTTCAGCATTGAAATATTTTGTAATCGTTGCCCATCAGGCGCGGCCAGCTATCAATTACAGAGCCAGCGAAAGGATCACGAAAAAATGACAACCACCGCTCCGCTAACAGAGGACAACGGCTACTGGGTTGCCCGCATCAACGAAGCTGGCCGCGCCGCGCTGGCGGCCTGGCTGGCGCAAAAGGCCGTGCCGCCCGCGCCGCCGCTGGCCGGCTGGGCGCAATCGGCCGAGTACGTGATGGAATGCGCGCTGACCAGCGAGCACAGCCCGTGCGTGCTGGAAATGGACGCCTCTGAAACGGCCAGCGGGCGGGCCGAGGCGCTGCCGCTTGACCGCGCCTGGTTCACCATCACGCGGCACGGGTGAGCGCGGCGCGGGGCGTTATTCGAATTCGCGTTTCAATAAAGAACCGTTCGGGCTGAGCTTGTCGAAGCCAAGCGCCGGCCTTCGACAAGCTCAGGCTGAACGGTCATGAAAGTTTTTAACGCGAATTGGAATTACGCCCGCCTTGCGCGAGCTTTCCCTCCCGCTCATCGCCCACGATGCGCCCGGCTTCCAGCGTCAGGCGGCGCTGGCAGCGGGCGGCTA
>WRJY01000158.1 GCA_009778355.1 Desulfovibrionaceae bacterium
GGGTGGGGGCCAGCGGCGTGTCCAGTAGTGACGCCGTGGCCCCTATCCCAACCTTCCCCCAGAGGGGGAAGGAGTAAAAACCAGCGAAAGCGTTTGGCGGCAGTCTCCAGAGAGGGAAGGCGCCAGGCGCAGGCACAACAAATGACTTTCAAGAACGATGACTCGCGGTAATTCCCCATCCAACGCCCGCCTGACACCCTGGCTGGCGCTGGCGGCGCTGGTGGTGCTGGCCGACCAGATCGCCAAGCACCTGATTCTGGCGCGCTACCACTTGGGCGACGGCGCCATCGTCACCAGCTTCTTCAACATCGTGCGCGCGCACAACACCGGCGCGGCCTTCTCGTTCCTGGCCGGCGCCGGCGGCTGGCAGCACTGGTTCTTCATCGCCTTGGCGCTGGCGGCGTCCGGCTTCATCGTCTGGCTGCTGCGCGCGCACGCCGGGCAGAAGCTGTTCGCCTTCTCGCTTTGCATGATCCTGGGCGGCGCCATCGGCAACGTGGCCGACCGGCTGCAACACGGCTACGTGGTGGACTTTCTGGACTTTCACTGGCCCTGGCTCAGCGCGCTGTTTTACGGCGGCCACTTTCCGGCCTTCAACCTGGCCGACGCCGCCATCACGGCGGGCGCCATCGGCCTGATTCTCGACGAGTTGCGGCGGGTGCGGCGAGGGAAATGAACCCACCCCCAGGCTCCACTCGCTTCGCGATGTTTCGCCTCCCCCATCGAGGGCGCGCGCCCACTGGCCAGGCAAACCCCGGCCACGGGCGCTCTGGCGCGGCCTGCTCAGCGGCCTTTTGTTCCTTTCGGTTCTTGGCGTCGCGAATGGCAAAAAGCAGGAGAAGCTGGTAACTCCTGCTCCGCAGAATGGATTGCTCTGCCTCGCCACCACCGCCGCCCAGAGGGACGGCGCATCAGCCTTCCCCGCCGCCACTGTGGCTGCTGGCGCTGCTCACTTTCAGCGGCACGCTGGGCATGCACATCTTCGTGCCGGCGCTGACGCTGGCAGGGCGCGATCTGCACGCCAGCAACGCGGCGATGCAGATGACGATCAGCCTTTACGTGCTCGGCCTGGCCGCCGGGCAGTTGATTTACGGGCCGCTGGCTGACCGCCTGGGCCGCCGTCCGGTGCTGATGGGCGGGCTGGCGATTTACACGCTGGCCGGCTTGGCTGCCGTGCTGGCGAGCCTGTCGCACCACGGCGCGACGGCGCTGATCGTGGCGCGGCTGTGCCAGGCGCTGGGCGGCTGCTCCGGCATGGTGCTGGGCCGCGCCATCGTGCGCGACACCTCCGCCGGCGAATCCATCGCCCGGCGCATGGCCTACCTGAACATGATGGTGATGCTGCCGCCGGCGCTGGCTCCGCTGGCCGGCAGCCTGATCGCTGCCGGACTGGGCTGGCGCGCCATTCTGGCCGCCCTGCTGCTGCTGGGCGTGGTCAACCTGACGCTGGCCTGGCGCCGCCTGCCCGAAAGCCGCCCCAGCGCGGCGCGCGGCAGCACGGGGCAACTGGCGCGCGACTACGCGCAGTTGCTGTCCTCGCGCCGTTTTCTGGGCTACATGTTGGGCGGCGGCTGCGCCACCACGTCGATCTACGCCTTCATTGCCAGCGCGCCGTTCATCTTCGTGCAGCAACTGGGCCGCCCGGAGCACGAAGTGGGTCTGTACCTGACGGCGCTGGTGTCGGGCATGTGGATGGGCAATGCGCTGTGCAGCCGCGTGCTGGGCCGCGTGCCGCTGGTGCGGATACTGATGCTGGGCAACTCGCTCAGCCTGGCCTGCTGCGCCCTGCTGCTGGCGCTGGCGCTGGCCGGGTATGCCGGCATGCCCGCAATCGTGCTGCTGATGTTTCTGTTCAGCCTCGGCTCCGGCGGCTGCTCGCCCGCCGCGCTGACGCTGACGCTCAACGTCAACCCCGCCGTGGCCGGATCGGCCTCGGGCCTTTACGGCAGCGCGCAAATGGCGGTGGGCGCGCTGTGCACCGCGCTGGCCGGCTTGGGCGGCGCATCGCCCCTGACCATGACGGCGCTGGTGCTCACGGGCGCCTGCCTGCTCTCCCAAGCCGCCTTCCACACGGCCCGCCGCGCGCCGCTGGATGAAAAAGTGGTGTGAAAGCGAGCGGGGTTGGGAAAGCGGCTGGCGCCGTTTTCAAGCAGCGCGCGTCAGGCAAAGACGACCTGAACAGGCCCCACTGACTTCTTGCGGCTCGGCGGGCCCACCACGATCTGCACGGGCCGCCCAAGCCGGGTCAGGCATTCCATCATCTTTGCTTCACTGATGCTGTGAAACTGCCCACGAAGCATCTGCGAGAGCTTGGACTGCGCGATGCCGCTTTTGAGCGCGGCTTGCTGCTGCGTCCAGCCTCTGGCCTTGATGATCTCGGTGATCTTGCAAGCAAGCTGCGCCTTGATGAACATCTCTTCGGCATCGGGAAAGTCAAGATCGGCATAGACGTTGCCAGACCCGATCTCAAATTCAGTGCCGTTCATCACGAATTTTTTCGGCGTTTGCATTGCGTAACTCCTGCATCAACATTTCCGCATCCCTCAAGCGGCTGCGGATCAAATCCATGTCTGTCCTCGGCGTGGCGATGCCACGCTTGCTTTTCTTCTGAAAGCAATGCAAGGCGACTACAGCCTCGGCAAACTTCACCGTATAGACGGCCCGGCAAGTACCGCCTTCATCGTTTTCCACCATCTCCAGAACGCCCGCGCCGCCGAAGCCTTGCAGCGGCTTTGCTTTTTCGTGCTTGCCGCCAGTTTGAGCAACATGGAGCGCATATCCAAAATCGGTTTGGATTGCATCCGGCATTGCCAGCAAGTCCTTTTTCGACGATCCGGCCCACAAAAGTGGCTTCATGGCCATTTTATACCGTACAGGATAACGGACGTCAACAACTCATTCCATTTCGCATTGAAAATAATGCCATGCCTTCCAGGAGAGCGGTTGCCGCGCTCCTGTGGTTCATTCGATGACTCGCCTTGCATCCCATCCAGAAAAGGTGTCTGCGCGACGGCGAAAAGACACTGAACAGGCTCTCAGACCCGCGCCAGAAAGTCCCGTGTGCGCGCCTGCGTGGGGTTGCTGAAAAGCGCGGCGGGCGTGTTCTGCTCGACGATCAGACCGTCGGCCATGAAGATGACCCGGTCGGCCACGTCTCGGGCAAAGCCCATTTCGTGGGTGACGACGATCATGGTCATGCCGCCGGCGGCCAGTTCGCGCATGACTTGCAGCACCTCGCCGACCATTTCGGGGTCCAGCGCGCTGGTGGGTTCGTCGAACAGCATGATGTCCGGGTTCATCGCCAGCGCGCGGGCGATCGCCACGCGCTGCTGCTGTCCGCCCGAAAGCTGGCGCGGGTAGGCATCCCGCTTGTCGGACAGGCCCACGCGCGCCAGCAGCTCCTGCGCCTTGCGCGCGGCTTCGGGCCGGGGCATCTTCTTCAAGTCGATCGGCGCGCAGGTAATGTTCCCGAGCACGCTCATGTGCGGGAACAGGTTGAAGTGCTGAAACACCATGCCGATGTTCTGGCGCAGCTTGTCGATGTCGGCCTTGGGGTCGTTGACGACATGGCCGTCCACCTCGACCCGGCCCGAGGTCGGCTCCTCCAGCCGGTTGAGGCAGCGCAGCAAGGTGCTCTTGCCCGAACCGGACGGGCCGATGATGCAGACCACCTCGCCTTCGCTGACTTCGAGGTCGATGCCCCTGAGCACGTGCGCCGGGCCGAAGCGTTTGTGCAAACCGCTGACCCGCACTTTCTTGTCAGGCGCCGCGGTCATTGCCCAGCCTTTTTTCAAGATGCCGCGAAAGCAGGGTCAGCACGGTAATGACCAGCAGATACATCGCGCCGACCACGATCCAGGTGCCAAACGACAGCATGGTGCGCCCGATGTAGATGCGCGCGTTGTAGACGATTTCCTGCAGGCTGATGATCGAGACGATCGACGTGTCCTTGAGCGTGATGATGAATTGGTTGACCAGCGACGGCACGCAGATACGAAAGGCTTGCGGCAGGACCACGCGGTACATGGCGCGGCTTTTGGACATGCCCAGGCTGCGCGCGGCTTCCATTTGACCGGTGGGCACCGCCTGAATGCCGCCGCGAAAAATTTCGGACATGTACGCCCCGGCATTGAGGCTGAGCGTGACCAGACTGGCCGTGAACGCCGAAATGCGGAAATTGGCCAGCGCGCCGCCGACGAGGACGGAAAAGCTTCCCGCATCGGCCCCGCTCATCGAATGGCCGATGGACTGGACCAACTGGGGAAACCCGAAATAAACGAAGAACACCTGCACCAGCAGGGGCGTGCCGCGAATCAGCCAGACGTAGCCCTTGGAAATCCAGCGCAGCGCGGCGGCGCTGCTCAAGCCCATCAGGCACGACACCAGCCCCAGCGCCAGCGCCAGGACCAGCGAAGCCACGGTAATTTGCACCGTGACGCCCAGCCCCCGCAGGAGCATGGGAAAGGCTTCGCCAAATGCCTGAGCGATACCCATCCCGAATGCTGGTTCAGAAGTCGTAGTTCAGGTTGTATTTGTCCATGATCGCCTTGAGCTGGCCGTTTTTCTTGAGGTTGGCCAATCCGGTCTGGAACAGGGTCAGCAGCTTCTGGTTGGCCGCGCTGTTCTTCATCACGGCAAAGCCGTAGGACGATCCGGGCGACTTTTCGCTCGGATCGTTGACGATCTTCAGGCCGTTGTTTTGGGAAATACCATAGGCCATGACCGGCGAATCCTCGAAACAGGCCACGCTGTTGCCGGTCTTGACATCCTCATACATCGTCGGGCTGTCGGCGAAATAGTTGATCTTGAAATGGTATTTGGGGGCCAGGGACTCGGCGAACTTGGCGCCCTCGGTGCCGGTCTTGGCCGCGACCGTCTTGTCCGACAGGTCGGCATAGCTCTTGACGGCATCGTTTCCTGCTGCCACGGCCACCACGATATGGCTGTTGTAGTAGGGCTCGGAGAAGTTGTATTTCTCCTTGCGCTTGTCGGTAATGCTCATGCCCGCGATCACGCCATCGGCCTGGTTGGATTCCAGCGCCGCTACCGCCGCGTCGAAACCCAGCGGACGCAGTTCGTACTGAAAGCCCTGATCCTTGGCCACGGCGGCGAGGATGTCCAGATCGGCGCCGACGAAATTGCCTTTGCTGTCGGTGTATTCAAAGGGGGCGAAGGTGGTATCGGTAGCGACGGCGTATTTCTTGCCGGCATCGCCGGAGTTGGAACAACCGGCCAGCAACGACCACGAAACTGCCAGCGCACAGGCCAGCGCGAAGGGTTTCCGGAAACTCGGCATATACATCTCCTCTGTGGGTGGAAAAGTGTTGGTGGATTTTAGGGCCTGTTCGCACTATTTTCATGGCGCCCGTTGCCCCGCAAAGGCAGTGGATGCAAGGCGCAAACCGCAGCCGGGTTGGACACCCGGCGAGGATTTGC
>WRJY01000159.1 GCA_009778355.1 Desulfovibrionaceae bacterium
TAGCGTTCTCACCCAAATGGTGAGGTCGAGCCAAGTCAAAAACCTCGGTGTTCATAAGAGGTTACGAGGGCAAATAAGCGGTCAACTGCAGTTTTTAGGTTCAAAGGCTTGCCATACCCTTTCGTTTGGTTGGTGGTTGATCTTCGGTTGCCGCCGCTTCAAGCCGCTTGTGGCCTGACGCTGCGGTAACCCCTCTGGTAATCCTGCTGCTTGGCCGTCACGGCCCAGATCGTGCGCGCCATCTTGGCTGCCTGCGCCACGATCACCACGTTGGCCGCTCGTCTGACCTTCATCTGTTGCAGCCACCTCTTGCGCACAAACCGGATGGCCCATCGGGTATTCGTGCCAGTCCACTCGATAGCCCAGTGCCCGCAGCGCGTTGCACGAGGCGGCGGCGTGGGGCAAGGCGATCATTTCGTCCTGGCTGCCATGCGCCTGGAAGACGGGCGTGTCCTGGTTGGCGGCGCTGCGCTCGGCGGCCAAGGCGCCAGCCAGCGGCAGGTAGCTGCTCATGCCGGCGATGCCGGCAACAGCCCGCTTTCGGTCAGCTTGAGACGGTAGCGAGCTTTTTCGACACCCTGGGCTTGCAGCATGTCGGCGACGCTGTCGTACAGGCGGCCCAGTTCCTGGGCGAACGGTTTGGCAAGGTAACGCACCCAGTGCGAGCGCACTTCGGGCGGCAACCCAGCTTGCTCCAGCGCGGCCAGGCAGGCTTGGTCGAGCTTGGCCGGGAAGACCGTGCGCAGATCGCCGCGGATCTTCAGCAGTCCCGCCAGCGCATCGGCCAGTTGGGCGCGCTTGATCAACGGGCTGTGGGTGCTGATGGGTTGCATGGCAATGCTGCTGAACCACCTGCTCTTCGGACGCGCCACGCACGGCAAAGACCGGACGGTTTCAAGCGACGACTATAGCGCCCGATAGAATCGCCGCCAAGCCCGCGCCGTATTTTTGGGCTGCATCGCGCGCAACATTGCTCCTCATGGACTATCCCGGAAACCTGTTCGTCGTCGCCGCGCCCAGCGGGGCCGGCAAGTCGAGCCTGGTCAAGGCGTTGATGGAAGTGGACGCCGGGGTGCGGCCTTCGGTGTCGCACACCACGCGGGCGCCGCGCGGGCAGGAACTGCACGGGCGCGAATACCATTTCGTCGGCGACGACGTGTTCAGCGCCATGGCGGAGGCCGGCGACTTTCTGGAATGGGCCCGGGTGCATGGCCACCGTTACGGCACTTCGCGCCAGGCCATCGAGGCGCGCGTGGCCAGCGGCGGCGACGTGGTGCTGGAGATCGACTGGCAGGGCGCGCTGCAGATTCGCCGGCGCTTTGCCAACGCGGTGCTGATTTTCGTGCTGCCGCCAAGCTGGGAAGAGTTGCGCGCGCGCCTGACGCGCCGCGGCGAGGACAGCGCCAGCGCCATCGAACTGCGCCTGCGCAATGCGCGCGAGGAACTGGCGCAGGCCAGGCACTTCGACTACGTTATAATCAACGAGGTTTTCGAGCGTGCGCTGTTCGATCTCAAAGCCATCGTTCACGCCCAGCGCCTGAAGTATGCTTCCCAAGCGCGTGCGTGTGCCGATGCTTTCCGCGCCCTCGACATTCTCTGACACCACCACTTTCATACCCGCCCTCGTCATGGCCCGCATTACCGTCGAGGACTGCCTCGAAAAAATTCCCAACCGCTTTCAATTGGTGCTGGCCGCGACCTACCGCGCCCGCATGTTGAACCAGGGCCACGCGCCCAAGATCGAAACGCGCAACAAGGCCGGCGTCACTGCCCTGCGCGAGATCGCCGATGGCAAAGTCGGCCTGGAAATGCTCAAAAAAGTGCCCTGACCGCGTCTGAGAGCCTGTTCAGTGTCTTTTCGCCGTCGCGCAGACACTGAGCAGGCTCTCTGATGCGGCCTAGCCACGGTACAGGCGCTCCAGGGAGCGCCTTTTTTGTTGCATTGGCACGAAAAGAATCACTGACGCGGTTAAATTCGGGGTCATGACCCCTGCGGTGTCCACTGTCGCCGAGCCTTACATGGCCGCCGCGAATGCGGCGGCGGCCAGCTTTGCCGCGCTCGAAGCCCGGCTGGACTATCTTGGCGCGGCGGATATCGAGCTGGTGCGCAAGGCCTACCGCTTTGCCGACGCCGCGCACCTGGGCCAGATGCGCGGCAACGGCGAGCCTTACATTACCCACCCCATCGCCGTCGCCGCCCAGTGCGCTGAATGGAAGCTGGACGTTCAGGCGCTGATGGCCGCCCTGTTGCACGACACGCTGGAAGACTGCGGCGTCACCAAGTCCGGCCTGTTGGAGCAGTTTGGCCTCCAGGTGGCTGAACTGGTGGACGGACTGACCAAGCTCGACAAACTGCAATTCGACACGCGCGAGGAAAACCAGGCCGAGTCGTTTCGCAAGATGCTGCTGGCAATGGCGCGCGACGTGCGCGTCATCCTCATCAAGCTGGCCGACCGCACCCACAACATGCGCACCATGGGCGACATGCCGCGCGGCAAGTGGGGCCGCATCTCCACCGAGACGCTGGAAATCTACGCCCCCATCGCGCACCGCCTGGGCCTGAACCAGACTTACCGCGAACTGCAAGACCTGGCGTTTCGCCACCTCAAGCCCTGGCGCTACGCCGTGCTGACCAAGGCGGTCAGCCGCGCGCGCCAGCGCCGGCGCGACCTGATCCAGAAAGTGCAGCAGCAGGTGCAGGCCGCGCTGGACGACGCCGGCCTGCAAGCGCGCATCATCGGGCGCGAAAAGACGCTTTACTCCATCTACCGCAAGATGAACGACAAGCGCCTGTCCTTCGCCCAGGTCAACGACCTGTACGGTATGCGCGTGATCTTGCCCGACACCATCGGCTGCTACACCGCGCTGGGGTTGCTGCACCAGCTCTACAAGCCGGTGCCGGGGCACTTCAAGGACTACATCGCCATTCCCAAGATCAACGGCTACCAGTCGCTGCACACCACGCTGGCGGGGCCGGCGGGCGCCAACATCGAATTTCAGATCCGCACCGAGTCCATGGACCTGGTGGCCGAGGCCGGCGTGGCCGCGCACTGGCTGTACAAGGTCAACAAGACCGGCGGCCAGGCTGACGCCGAACTGGGCACGCAATGGCTGCAATCGCTGCTCGACATCCAGCACGAAACGCGCGACGCCGCCGAGTTCTGGGAGCACATCCGCGTCGATCTGGCGCCCGACGCCGTGTACGTCTTCACGCCCAAGGGCCAGATCATGGCGCTGCCGCGCGGCGCCACCACGGTGGACTTCGCCTACGCCATCCACAGCAACGTGGGCGACCACGCCATCGCCGCCAAGGTCAACGGCGAGCAGGTACCGCTGCGCACCGAACTGCACAACGGCGACGTGGTAGAAATCGTCACCGCCGCCGTCTCCAGCCCCAACCCGGCCTGGCTGGGCTTCGTGCGCACGGGCCGCGCGCGCTCCAGAATCCGCCACCACCTGAAGAATCTGGCGCAGGACGAGTCGCGCGAACTGGGCGAAAAATTGCTGGCGCAGGCGCTGCGCGCCGAAGGGCTGGGCCAGCCGCCCGGCAAGGAGCCGTCCGACCATTCCATCTGGGACAAGCTGGTGCGCTTTACCGGCAGCCGCTCGCGCGACGACATGCTGAGCCACATCGGCCTGGGCAAGCGCAGCGCCAGCATGGTGGCCAAGCGCATGGTCACGCTGCTGGCGGCCGAGGGCATCAAGCCCGACGCGCTGCTGCTCACCCGCGAGCGCTACACCGCGCACGAAAACCTGTCGCAAGGCGCGGTCATCCTTGACGGCGCCGACAACGTCTCCGTCAAATTCGCCACCTGCTGCCGCCCGATTCCAGGCGACGACGTGGTCGGTTACCTGGGCCGCGGCGAGGGGCTGGTGGTGCACGTCGAGGACTGCTCCGTCGCCCGCCGCTTGCAGCACAAGGACGCCGAGCGGTTCGTCACCGTGGCCTGGGCCGACGAGCCGGTGCGCGCCTTCGAGGCCGGCATCGTCGTCACCGTGACCAACGGCAAGGGCGTGCTGGCGCGGGTAGCCTCGGCCATTGCCGGGGCCGAGGCCGACATTGTTTACCTGAACATGACCGAGGGCGGCGCGCAGGATGCGCTGGATTTGCGCTTCATTCTGACCGTGCGCGACCGCGCCCACCTCGACGCCGTGCTGCGCGCCCTGCGCCGCACGCATTCGGTGCTGCGCGCCGTGCGTGCCTTGCCGGCGGCCTGAGAATTTATCCGTAAATTATGTCAACGCTGAGCCGCACCTTACGAAAGGCGATGATGGCAGCGGCAAGATGGTTGAGCGCAACAAAATTGCGTTCGAGCTTTTCATAGCGCACGAGCAGCTTGCGAAAGCGATTGAACCAGCTATGGCAAACCTCCACAACCCAGCGCCGGGCCTTCTTGTTCGGATCGCGCCGTTTGGCTTCAAGTTCCTTGCGACGATCAACAACAGCCGGTGCGCAGCACACACACAATGGCCTCGAATACCAGCCGGGCGGGTTTGGATGGGCGCCCTGTGCCCGGCTTGCGAGCGTACTGTTTGTCCGGCGAGCGCACTGGCCGTGGAATCAGCGGCTCTACCCGTTGCCAGAATTCATCAGTGACCACCCATGATTCGATTCGTTTGCTGGTCAAGATGTTGTTCCGTCACCGCGCACAATGCGGCTCGGATCGATATTGCGTCTATTTACGGATACATTCCAAGTGCCATTCGGTTCAGAACCGTCTTGTCGATGCCGTGGGCAAGATCGGAGGAAAGGAAGCAGCGTAATCGCTGCCAAAATTTCCCAACCTTTGGCGGAGAAGGAGGGATTCGAACCCTCGATACGGTGAAACCGTATACCGGATTTCGAGTCCGGCGCATTCGACCACTCTGCCACTTCTCCGCGACGGATGCCGAAAACCATAAATTTTAGCAGGAACCGAAAGATCGAACGCGGCTCGCCTGCACTCGTCAGCCTCCGCGCAAGTAGACCCTGCCTGTTGGGTATGCGTCCGGCCGCGCCACCTTGGCGCCGTGGTAGTCGATACGCGAGAGAGTTTGCTGTTGATGCTCAGGGCGCTGGTTGCCAGCGGCGCGGCAGCAACTCGTCGATGCGGCTGTTCAGATGCGTGGGCAGCCGATCCAGCACGTCGCGCAGCCAGGCGCAGGGATCTCACGCTCGATACGGTAGATGGCTCCAATCTGCTCCAGCGCCTGGGCTGCCACGGCGCTCTTGCCCGTATTGATCAGCAACTCCTCGAACTTCCTTCTGGCATGAGCCAGACACCCGGCTGCCATGCGTCCAGGCGCTGCCTTGTCCACACTGTCATAGGCGGCGTATTCGTCTCGCACCAGCAGCGACACCAACCGATCCTTGATCGCTGGATGCGCCCGCCAGTGCCGTGATCGGCGTGCCAGGCAAGGCGCGAGGACGCGGCAGGCTCGTGCCTGCAAGGACGAGCAACGCCGCA
>WRJY01000160.1 GCA_009778355.1 Desulfovibrionaceae bacterium
TGCCTTGCCCGCTCGGCCACGCGCACCACCATCGGCTTGCCGGCGATGTCGGCCAGCGGCTTGCCCGGCAGGCGCGTGGAGGCCAGGCGGGCGGGGATGAGGACGGTAAAAGGCAGGTTGTTCACGATCCAACGCGCCGCCCGCGACGCATGGAACAGCAAGAAACCAAAGGCCGCGAAGCAGGCCATGCGCGGGCAGCCGTGGCCAGGGTTCCCCCGGCCAGTGGCTGCGCCCCCTTGCAGGGGGGAGGCGCAACAGCGCGAAGCGCGTGGAGCCTGGGGGTGGTCATTTCACTGTGCGTGGCGGCAGCGCGGCCAGCTCGCCATCGGACAGCGCGCGCGCCTCGCCTTCCAGCATGATGGGGATGCCATCGCGCACCGGGTAGGCCAGGCGGGCAGAACGCGAGATCAGCTCTTGCCGATCGCGGTCGCAGTCGAGCGGGCCTTTGGTGACGGGGCACACCAGCAGTTCGAGCAGTTTGGGGTCCATGCGTTGGGTGTCGGTCATTGATTCTCGCAGGGATGATAGTCCCGGCTTTATTTCCCCGTCTGCGCGGCGAAGGTGATGCGCGTCAGACCTTCGCGGCGGGCGGCGTCCATGGCCGTGACCACCGCTTGCACGGGCGCGGCGGCGTCGGCGCTGATGATGAGGATGCTGTCTTTTTCGACCAGGGCGCGCAGCGCTGCGGCCACGGCTTCGACGCTGCGCGCCTCCAGCGGCTCGCGGTTGACGGCGTAGCGGCCATCGGCGGCGATGGCGACGATGATCTCCCGGGGCCGGTCGCGCGCAGCGTCGGCGTTGGCCACCGGCAGCGACACCTGCAACTCCGTAAACTTGCTGTAGGTGGTGGTCAGCATCAGGAAGATCAGGATCACCAGCAGCACGTCGATGAACGGAATCAGGTTGATCTCCGGTTCATCGGGCGGGCGGGGGCGGAACTTCACTGCGCGGCTCCGCGGCTGCCGCCGCGGCCCGGGCACAGGCGGTCCAGGTGGCGGGCGAAACGCTCGGCCGACAGCTCCATCTCCAGCACGTAGCCATCGACCTTGGCGCGAAAGTAGCGCCAGCAGATCAAGGCCGGAATCGCCACGATCAGGCCGAACGCCGTGTTGTACAGCGCCGTCGAGATGCCGTGCGCCAGTTGCGCCGGGTTGCCGCTCGTCAAAGCGCCCGCGGGCGCCTGCGAGCCGAAGATATCGATCATGCCGATCACCGTGCCCAGCAGCCCCATCAGCGGTGCGGCGGAGGCGATGGTGGCAATCGCGGGCAGGTAACGCTCCAGTTGGTGCGCTACCTCGCGTCCGGCGCTTTCCATGGCCGCGCGCATCTCCTGCGGCGTGCAGCGCGGGTTGCTGTTGATGGCGCGCCAGCCCGACGCCAGCACCGCGCCCAGCGCCGAGTACTGCGCGAGTTGGCTGACCATGTCCGGAGCGGGCACGGCCTCGCGCGAGGCGCCGATGGCTTCGTTGACCAGGCCGGGCGTGAGAACGCGGCTGCGCTTGAGCTTGACGGCGCGCTCGCCAATGAAAGCCAGCGCCAGAATGGAGCACAGAATCAGCGGCCAGATCGGCCAGCCGGCGTCTTGTATGATCGAAAGCAAGGGTGTTTCTCTTGTCGGTGTTGGCGGTCGCGCACCGTTGCGCGGGCAGGAAAAAATCACGAATTCTTGCGCCAACAACGGCAATTATGGCGCACGCCCTCCGCGCCTTTCGAGGGCCAATTTGACGTTCGCAAAGTAACGTTTTGCAACATCGCGCCGGCCATGCACACTTTCTGTGGATAACTTTGTGAAAAACCGCCCGCCGCCTGCGCCAAAACCGCGCCAGCATTGGCTTCATGACGGATTGATGAAGCCGTGGGCAGAAAAAACTTCAAGCAAATCAAATGGTTGCACGTACTTTCGCGCTTCCCGCCGAATCGCTTGGGTGGGCCAGGCTGCATCGCCCGCAATGTGGAATAGTCAGGCCCGCGCCGCCGCGCCAATACCCCGTCAGGCCGCATGAACACTGAACTTTTTTCGCCAGCGCACGCAACGGCGCGGCGCGTGTGGGCAGTCGGCGCGCTGGCCCGCGCCGCGGCGGACGCTTTGCAGGCGCGCTTCAATCCCGTCGCGGTGCGCGGCGAGGTTTCGGGCTTCGCGCAGGCGGCCAGCGGGCATTGCTACTTCTCCCTGAAGGACGAAACCGGCCAGTTGCGCTGCGCCATGTTCCGCCGCGCCGCCGCGCTGCTGGACTTCACGCCGCGCGAGGGCGACCAGGTCGAACTGCATGGCCGCCTGACGGTGTACGAGCCGCGCGGCGACTTGCAACTGGTGGTGGAGGCTATGACGCGCGCCGGCCAGGGCGCGCTGTTCGAGCAGTTTTTGCGCCTGAAGGCGCGGCTTCAGGCCGAGGGCCTGTTCGATGCCGCCCGCAAGCGCGCGCTGCCGGTCATGCCGCGCGGCATCGGACTGGTCACTTCTCTGGGCGCGGCGGCGCTGCACGACGTGCTGACGGCGCTGGCGCGGCGCGCGCCGCACATTCCGGTGCTGCTGGCCCCAGCGGCGGTGCAGGGCGCCGGAGCGGCGGCGGAACTGCGCGGGGCGCTGCAAAAATTGGCTCTGCTGGCGCGCAATGGGCCTGATCCGGCGTCGCCAAGTGGCGCGCCGCCGATCGACGTCATCGTGCTGGCGCGCGGCGGCGGCTCGATCGAGGATTTGTGGACCTTCAACGACGAACCGCTGGCGCGCGCCATTGCCGCCAGCCCGGTGCCTGTGGTCAGCGGCGTGGGGCACGAAACCGATTTCACCATCGCCGACTTCGTGGCGGACCTGCGCGCGCCCACGCCCACGGCGGCGGCTGAACTGGTCAGCGCCCCGCGCGAACAATGGCTGGCCGCCATCGACGCCCTGGCCGAACGCCTAGCGCTGGCCCCCCCCCGCCGGCTGGATGCCGAAGCCCAGCGCATCGACTGGCTGGCCGCCCGCCTGGGCCGGCCCGCATCGGCAATAACCGCCGAGCGCGCCCGGCTGGAACGCGGCGCCGAACGCCTGCGCCATGCGCTGGCGCTGCGGCTGGAGCGCGAACGCGCGCGCCTGGCCCGCTCAAGCGACCGCCTGCCAGCGGCGCTGGCGCGCCAGCGCGAGGCCGCGCGCGAACGTCTGCACCGGGCCGAACTGCGCCTGGCCGCGCTGGATCCGCGCCGCGTGCTGCAACGCGGCTATGCCTGGCTGCAAGACACCGGCGGCCAGCCGATCACCCGCGCCGCGCAGGCCGCGCCCGGGCAAGCCGTGACCGCCACGCTGGCCGATGGCCAGATCGACATGACCGTGGCGCGCGCACGGGTACGCTGAATTTCTACAATCGGGTAATTCAAAGCGGCTTTGATGCCATCATGCGCGTTTCTGCGCCGCTGACCCCATCCCAACCTTCCCCCATAGGGAGCAACCCTCCCCCTGTGGGGGAGGGCAGGGTGGGGGCCAGCGGCGGTGAATGACGAAACGCCATGAATCGGGCCTCAAAAGCGCCAAGGATTCACTCACAACTGCTCCAGACCTCACAAGCAAAGGACACCACCATGGAACGCACGCTCCCCCCCCTGCCTTATCCCATCGACGCCCTGGCTCCGGCCTACAGCCAGGAAACGCTGCAATACCACCACGGCAAACACCACAAGGCTTACGTGGACAAGCTCAATGAACTGCAAAAGGGCACCGAGTTCGAGCACATGGCGCTCGAAGACGTCATCAGGAAAGCCCAGGGCGGCATCTACAACCAGGCTGCCCAGATCTGGAACCACAGCTTCTTCTGGAACTGCATGAAGCCCCAGGGCGGCGGCGAGCCCGCCGGCGCGCTGGCCGAGGCCATCGCCAGGAAATGGGGCAGCGCCGACGCCTTCAAGAAAGCCTTTGTCGCCAGCGCCGTGGGCAACTTCGGCAGCGGCTGGACCTGGCTGGTCAAAAAAGCCGACGGCAACCTGGACATTGTCAACATGGGCGCTGCCGGCACCCCGCTGACCACCGGCGACACGCCCGTGCTGACCGTGGACGTGTGGGAGCACGCCTACTACATCGACTACCGCAACCTGCGCCAGAAGTTCGTCGAGACCTTTTTCGACCAACTGGTGAACTGGGACTTCGCGGGCAAGAACTTCGGCTGACGTTTTTGAATCTGGAACCGCGCAAGCTATTGAAAAGATAGCAATCGCATTATCGTGGCGCGGCCCCCATCCGCGCAAAAGGCGTGCGAGCGCCGCGTCAGGCAAGCCTGTCATGATGCGGCCTGCGCGTGGCGCGCATCGCGCCCGCAAGCGCCAGAAACCAAGACCCGGAAAGACTCCCCGCCATGACCGCCCCCACCATCGTTTACACGCTGACCGACGAGGCGCCGCTGCTGGCCACCGCGGCGTTTTTGCCCATCATCCGCTCCTTCACCACGCCCGCCGGCGTGGCGGTGCAAACCAGCGACATCTCGGTGGCCGGCCGCATCCTGGGCCAGTTCCCCGAGCGGCTGAGCGCCCAGCAGCGCGTGCCCGACAGCCTGGCCGAGCTGGGCCGGCTCACACTCAGGCCCGAGGCCAACATCATCAAACTGCCCAACATCAGCGCCTCGGTGGCGCAGCTCAAGGCTGCCATCGAGGAATTGCAAAGCAAGGGCTACCCAATTCCCGACTTCCCCGAAAACCCGAAGACGGAGGAAGAAAAGGACATCCGCGCGCGCTACAACAAATGCATCGGCAGCGCGGTGAACCCGGTGCTGCGCGAGGGCAACTCCGACCGCCGCGCGCCCAAAGCGGTGAAGGACTACGCGCGCAAAAACCCGCACAGCATGGCCGAATGGAGCCCGGCTTCGCGCAGCCACGTCTCGCACATGCACCACGGCGACTTCTACCACGGCGAGAAGTCGATGACGCTGGACAAGGCGCGCGACGTGAAGATGGAGCTGATCACCAAGAGCGGCAAAACCATCGTACTCAAGCCCAAGGTCGCGCTGCAAGAGCGCGAGATCATCGACAGCATGTTCATGAGCAAGAAGGCGCTGCTCGACTTCTACGAAAAGCAGATCGACGACGCCTACAAAACCGGCGTGATGTTCTCGCTACACGTCAAGGCCACCATGATGAAGGTCTCGCACCCCATCGTGTTCGGCCACTGCGTGCGCATTTTTTACAAGGACGCCTTCGCCAGGCACGGCAAGCTGTTCGACGAGCTGGGCGTCAACGTCAACAACGGCATGGTCGATCTCTACGACAAGATCGCCAGCCTGCCCGAGAGCGAGCAGGATGAAATCAGGCGCGACCTGCACGCCTGCCACCAGCACCGGCCCGAACTGGCGATGGTCGATTCCGCCAAGGGCATCACCAACTTCCACTCGCCCAACGACGTGATCGTGGATGCCTCCATGCCCGCCATGATCCGCAACGGCGGCAAGATGTGGGGCGCCGACGGGCGGCTGAAAGACGTCAAGGCCGTGATGCCCGA
>WRJY01000161.1 GCA_009778355.1 Desulfovibrionaceae bacterium
GGCCAGCCAGTGGCTGGCCATCGCCCAGTGTTTCGCTGGGCCGCCGGCGGATGGCCCCGCGCCGGGCGCGCGCCGGACGGCTGCGGCGACTTGAAAGGCCAGCCGTTGACCCTGGCGCTGCAAGCGCCCATCGAGGCGGCGCTGGCTCGTTTGCGCGCCGGCTGCGGCGCGCAGTGCCTGTCGGAGTGGAGTTTTTCCAACCTGTACCTGTTTCGGGCCGCGCACGGCTACCGCTACCTGCCGGGCGACTGGCCTGCCATTTCGGGCCGCGGCTATGACGGCGCGCGGCACTTGCTGCCCCTCTTCGAGCCTGCGCGCGCCCCGCTGGACGCGCTGCTGGCCTTGCTGGACGGCCACGAGCACCTCTATCCGTTGAACCAGCGGCAGGCCGATGCGCTGGGTCCGGCGCGCTTTGCGGTCAGTCAATCGCGCGACGATGCCGACTACCTCTATGCGGCGGCGAGCTTTGCCAACTATCCGGGACGCCTGCTGGCCAAAAAGCGCAACCAGTGGCGTCAGTTCATCGAGGCCTGTCCGGGCAGTGTGGCCCGGCCCTATGGCCCGGCGCTCGAAGCGGTCGCGCGCCAGGTGCTGGCGGGATGGATGGCCCAGAAGGGCAAGGGCAGCGGCGAGGCCGACGAAGGCCCCTGCCTGGAGGCGCTGGCGCGCGCCGGAGAGCTTGGCCTCGAAGGCTTCGTTCATTTCGATGGCGCGCGGCCCATCGGCTTCGTGCTGGGGCAGATGCTGGAGCCGGGCGTTTGCGCCATCCGGTTCGCCAAGGGCCTGGACAGCCACGCGGGCCTGTATCCGCACATGTTCCGGCATTTCAGCCGGGAGTTCGAGGCCCACTTTGGCCGTCCTGTGGCGTGGTTCAACTTCGAGCAGGACATGGGCATTGCCGGCTTCAGGCGCAGCAAAATGTCCTACCGGCCCGCAGCGCTGCTGGCCAAGCTGCGCGTGGCTTGGCGTGGCTGACGGGTGCAGACAGCCAGTTCGCGCAAGACAGGCGCGGCGTTCATCCCTAAGCTGGCCGATCGTCAAAAACACTGGCGCGCACAGCAGTGACCGGCAGGCACATCAAGGCAGTCCATGGCAACCATCGAATCAACCGTCATCCCCGGCAGCGAAGCTTTCCAGGCCAACCGCGAAGGCATGCTTGCGCTGATCGGGCGCGTGCGCGCTTACGAGCGCCGCGCCGCTGCCACCTCGGCCAAGTCCCGCGAGCGCTTCGAAAAGCGCGGTCAATTGCTGCCGCGCGAGCGCCTGTCGCTGCTGCTCGATCCGGGCGCGCCCTTTCTGGAGATCGGCTCGCTGGCCGGCCTGGGGCTGGACAACCCGGACCTGGACAAGAGCGTGCCCGGCGGCGGTGTGATTGCCGGCATCGGCTGGGTTTGCGGCGTGCGCGTGATGATCAGCGCGTCCGACTCGGGCATCAACGCCGGATCGCTGCAACCCATGGGCCTGTCCAAGCAGTTGCGCGTGCAGGAGCTGGCGCTGGAAAACAAGCTGCCCTTCGTTCAACTGGTGGAAAGCGCTGGCGCCAACCTGCTGGCCTACAAGGTCGAGGACTTCATTACCGGCGGCAGCCTGTTTCGCAACCTGGCGCGCCTGTCGGCTGCCGGGTTGCCGGTGGTGACGGTGACGCACGGCTCTTCCACCGCCGGCGGCGCCTACCAGACCGGGCTGTCGGACTACATCGTGATGGTGCGCGGGCGCTCGCGGGCCTTTTTGGCGGGGCCGCCGCTGCTCAAGGCCGCCACCGGCGAGATCGCCACCGAAGAAGAGCTGGGCGGCGCCGTGATGCACACCTCGATCTCCGGCCTGGGCGACTACCTGGCCGAGGATGACCGCGACGCCATCCGGCTGGCGCGGGAGATTCTGGCGCACATCGACTGGAACCGCGACATGCCGCTCGAGCCAGCGCGCCGCTTCAAGCCGCCGCGCCACGACGCCGAGGAACTGCTGGGCATCATGCCCATGGATCACAAGCGCCCGGTGGACATGAGGCAGGTCATCGCGCGCATCGCCGACGACTCCGAATTTCTCGAATTCGGCGAGAACTACGGCAGCGCCACCGTCACCGGCACGATCAAGATCGAGGGCCTGCCGCTGGGCGTGATTACCAACAACGGCCCCATCGACTCGGCGGGCGCGGCCAAGGCCACGCACTTCATCCAGGCTTGCTGCCAGGCCAAAACCCCGATCCTCTACCTGCAAAACACCACCGGGTACATGGTCGGGCGGGCGCATGAAGAGGCGGGCATCATCAAGCACGGCTCCAAGATGATCCAGGCCGTGACCAGCGCCACGGTGCCGCAGATCACGATCCAGTGCGGCGCGTCCTTCGGCGCCGGCAACTACGGCATGTGCGGGCGCGGTTTTCACCCGCGCTTTTGCTTCTCCTGGCCCAACGCCAAGACGGCGGTGATGGGCGGCGAGCAGGCCGCGCAGACCATGGTCAACGTGACCGAGGCGGCGATGAGGCGCAAGGGCGGCGAGATCGACCGCGCCAAGCTCGAAGAACTGGAGCGCCGCATCATCGAGCGGTTCGATCGCCAGATGAGCGTGTTCACCACCAGCGCGCAAATGCTCGACGACGGCGTGATCGACCCGCGCGACACGCGCGCCGTGCTGGCCTCGGTGCTGTCGATCTGCCGCGACGCCGAACTGCGCAAGCCGCAAGCCATGCAGTTTTCCGTGGCGCGTCCTTGAACCATCCAACTCACCGCCGGACACCACGCCATGACCGCATCGACCGCCGCCGCCACGCCTTTCCACAAGATACTGATCGCCAATCGCGGGGAGATCGCGCTGCGCGTGATTCGCAGCGCGCGCGATCTGGGCTACCGCACGGTGGCCGTCTATTCCAGCGCCGACGCGGGCGCGCGCCACGTGCGCGAGGCCGATCAGGCCGTTTGCATCGGCGAACCGCTGCCCGCGCAGTCGTATCTGAACATGGCGGCCATCATCGAGGCCGCCAGGCGCAGCGGCGCGGACGCGGTGCATCCGGGCTACGGTTTTCTGGCGGAGAACGAGGACTTCGCGCAGGCTTGCAAGGACGCCGGCCTGGTCTTCATCGGCCCTTCCGCCGAGGCCATCCGCGCGATGGGCCACAAGGCGGGCGCCAAGGCGCTGATGATGCAGGCAGGCGTGCCCTGCATTCCAGGCTACCAGGGCCAGGATCAGAGCGATCAGCGCCTGGCGCAGGAGGCCGGGCGCATCGGCTTTCCGGTGATGATAAAGGCCACGGCCGGCGGCGGCGGCCGGGGTATGCGGCTGGTCAATTCAGCCGCCGAGTTTGGCGAGCTGTTGCGCAGCGCGCGCTCCGAGGCCCAAAGCGCCTTTGGCAATCCGGAGGTGATTCTGGAGCGCGCCATCGTCGAGCCGCGCCACATCGAGATACAGGTCTTTGCCGACCGCCACGGCCATGCGATTCATTTGGGCGAGCGCGATTGCTCCGTGCAGCGGCGGCATCAGAAAGTGATCGAGGAAGCGCCATCGCCAGCCGTCGATGCCGGCCTGCGCGCGCGCATGGGCGCCGTGGCCGTGCAGGCGGTCAAGGCGATCGGCTACGAGGGCGCGGGCACGCTGGAGTTCCTGCTCGATGGCGAGGGCCATTTCTACTTCATGGAAATGAACACGCGCCTGCAAGTGGAGCACCCGGTCACCGAGGCCATCACGGGCCTGGACCTGGTGGCATGGCAACTGCGCGTGGCCGCGGGCGAGCCGCTGCCGCTCACGCAGGAGCAAGTGCGCTTCGACGGTCATGCGATCGAAGTGCGTCTGTGCGCCGAGGACGCGGGCAAGGGCTTCATGCCGCAAAGCGGCGCGATGGCGTTGTGGGACATGCCGCCGCGCTTGCGTGTGGAACACGCGCTCGAATCCGGCGCCGGCATTCCGCCGTTCTACGACTCCATGATCGCCAAGCTCATCGGCCACGGCCAGACGCGGGAGGTGGCGCGCCGCCGGCTCCTGTCCGGCCTGCACGATGCCGTGGCGCTCGGCGTGGTCACCAACCAGGCCTTCTTGCAGCGTTGCCTGGAACACCCGGTGTTCGCCGCTGGCGGCGCCACCACCGCCTTCATTGCGCAGAACCAGGAAGCCCTGCTCGCGCCCGACGCCGCGACCGGCGCGCGCGCCGCCGCCATTGCCGCCGTGCTGTTGTACGCGAGCACGGGCGCGCGCCATCAGCCCGTCGCGGGCCGCCGCATGACGACCGCCATGCTGCCGCTGGCGCTGCATTTCGACTTTGACGGTCAGGCGCGGGTGGCCGATTTGAGCCTGCCCGCGTCTGACCGCTTCGAGGTCACGATCGATGGCGTCATGCGCTCCATCGAGCTGCAACAACTGGACGAACACCGCGCCCGGCTCATCTGCGATGGCGTGCTGGAGCGCGCCGATTTTTACCGCGATGGCGCCGTGCTGCTGCTGCACTACCGGGGCGAATCGATGCGCATCGAGGACCAGACCCGGGCGGCCGCCACCCGCCAGGCGGAAAGCGGCGGCGACGGCAAGGTGCGCGCGTCGATGAATGGGCGCGTCGTCGCCGTGCTGGCGGCGGTCGGCGACCTGGTGCAGGCCGGGCAGCCCGTGGTCACGCTGGAGGCCATGAAGATGGAGCACGTTCACGCGGCCGCGCTGACGGGCCGTCTGACGGCGCTGCACGTCAAGGCCGGCGATCAGGTTCCGGCTGGCCGCGTCGTGGCGGAAATCGAACCCGCCGAAATCGCGGCGGCGGACTGACATCGGCATGCGGCCAGTCGTTGAACGCACGCAGCAGTGCAGGTGACAGCCAGCGCCAAAGGCCCAAGGGCTACGGTTGTATCGTCGACAAACGCGTCAATCATGCAGGACGGCGCGCCCCAAACCGGCTACATGCGCTTTGGCGACGCCATGGCTTGCTGCCCAGCAAAGGCAAGCAGCATAATGACCTCGGCGATGGGATACGGAGATCAAGGGCAAGGGTACATCCAGATCGTGGACAATATAAAGTTTTGCAACCAACACCCGAACAAGGATCACGCATCATGGGCAACAAACTCATCACCGAAGCCATGCGCAAGGCCACCAAGCCCTTGCCTGGCGCCGTCGTCCGCAAGGAAGGCACCGGCCAAAAGCGCAGCCTGGAGCGCGGCTCGCACACGCGCAGCAAGAAAAGCCCCGGCAAGCGCCCGCACTGAATGGCCAGTTGAAGTCCGAGTTCCTCTTTCCTGCCCCGTCATCACCGGCAAGAACAGAGGGGCCGCTGCAAGCGTCGCGCGAGCCTGCCGTGCCGGTGCCTCGCGCCGCCAAACGGGAGCGCCGCCCCCGCTATCTGGAAAAGCATTACTGCTGGGCTTATGTGCGCACTCGGGCTTTTTCATCAGGGCACGAGGGTGAGCATCAATCTCCTTGTGGATTAGGGCCTGTTCACACTATTTTCATGGTGCCCGCAAGGCAGTCAAAGGCCGCAATCGAGGCGCGCGTCGCAGCCCATGCTGCTGCA
>WRJY01000162.1 GCA_009778355.1 Desulfovibrionaceae bacterium
GCCACCAGCCCGTAGCAAACGTAGTTCAGGCCCGCGCCGCCGTACTGTTCGGGGATGGTCGCGCCCAGCAGGCCCAGCTCGCCCATTTCACGGAAGATGGCCGGGTCGGTGCTTTCGTTGCGGAAGGCCATTTGCACGCGCGGCAGCAGTTTTTCCTGGCAGTAGGCGCGGGCGGCCTCCTGAACCTGGCGCTCGTCTTCGGTGAGCTGGGCGGCGAGCAGGAAGGGGTCTTCCCAATTGAAGCTTGTTTTCATGTGTGGTGTTTTGTGGTCAGGGTGATAAAAAGGCTTGAAGCGCAACGGCGGCTCAAGGCAGACGCCCGGCCTTCAGCTTGCCGGCGAAACCTGCCAGTGTAACCAGCGCCGATGCGGGCTGCGTGGGCGGATTGCCTGTCCCAGCCGGAATGGGCCTTCTGTTTCCGGTTAATCAGGGCGATGGGCAAGGGGCATCGGCCGCAGCGGCGGTTCGAGCCGATAAGTGGCAGGCGTGCGGCTGAGTTTGACCGGCGAGGCCACGCCTGTGTAATTCGCGCCGATGCGCACCACCATCTCGCGGTGCGTGGTGTGCGGGTGGCGCAGCGCGGCGCTCACTGGCAGTACCGGCGCGCAGGGTACGCCGATGTCCATCAACGCCTGCGCCAGTGCTGGGCCATCCTGCTCGGCCAGCAAGGCCAGAAGCTGTGCACGCAGTGCGGCCCGGTTGACGGAGCGGGCGCCGGCGCTGGCGTAGCGTTCGTCGCGCGCCAGCGCCGGCTGGCCGAGGTGGACGCACAGCAGGTTGAACTGCCGGTCGTTGCCGACGGCCAGGAAGACCGGTTCGGAGCGGGTGGGAAAGGCGTCGTAGGGGTAGATGTTGGGATGGGCGTTGCCGGTCGGGCGCGGCTCGCGGCCATCCAGGAACCAGTTGGCGGCATGTGGGTGCAGCAGCGAGAGAGCGCTGTCGTACAGGCTGGCCTCGATGAACTGCCCTTTGCCGCTGCGCGCCCGCTCGTGCAGCGCAAGGAGCACGCCCAGGGCGGCGTTCAACCCTGTAACCAGATCGACGATCGGCAAGCCTACGCGCAGCGGTTCGCCTTCGGCTTGCCCATTGACACTCATGATGCCGGCCATGGCTTGCACCGCGGCGTCGTAGCCCGCCAGACCGCCCAGAGGGCCGTCGGCCCCGAATCCGCTGACCCGGCAGTGGATCAGGCGCGGGAAACGCACCGACAACCGGTCGTAGCCGATGCCCCATTTTTCCATGGCGCCGGTCTTGAAATTTTCGATCAGGACATCGGCGCCTTCCAGTAGATCGAGCAACACGGCGCGGCCCTGGCCGCTGGCCAGATCGAGCCGGGCACCGCGCTTGTTGCGGTTCAGCCCCAGGTAGTACGAGGCCACCGGCTGGCCGTCCACATCAACGAACGGCGGCCCCCAGGCGCGCGTGTCGTCGCCCTGGGGCGGTTCGATTTTCAGGACGTCGGCGCCGTGATCGCCCAGGATCTGGCCGCAATAGGGGCCACCCAGGATGCGTGAAAGGTCGATGACCCGGATGCCGGCCAATGCGCCGGTGTTGGCTGATGCGTTCATCGTGCGCGCTGGCCGTCAGTCGAGCTTGGCGCCCGAGACCTGGATCACCTCGCGCCACTTGGCCGCTTCGCTGCGCATGTACGCGGCCAATTGATCGGGCGTGTATTGCGGCGGCGCTTGCAGGCCTTGCTTTTCGAGCCGCCCCTTCACGTCGGGATCGGCAAGCACCCGCGCAAAAGCGGCATTGAGCTGGTCAATCGTGCTCCGCGGTGTCGCGGCGGGCACGACGATGCCGAAGAACACGCTGGCGTCGAAGTCCTTCAGGCCCTGCTCCGACAGCGTGGGCACGTCAGGCAGCGCAACCGAACGCTCAAGGGATGTCACGCCCAGGACGCGCAACTTGCCCGCCTGAATGTGCGGCAGCGCCGTCAGCACATCGGTGAAGGACATGCTGACCTGTCCGCCCAGCAGATCGTTGAGCGCCGGCCCCGTGCCTTTGTAGGGAATGTGCTGGATGTCGGTGCCGGCGCGCATGTTGAACAGCGCGCCGGCCAGATGCGAAGAGGCGCCGTTGCCTGACGACGCAAAGCTGAGCTTGCCCGGGTGAGCCTTGGCGTAGGCGATCAACTCCTGCATGTCGTGGGCCGGAATGCTGGGGTGGATGACCAGCACGTTGGGCAGGTAGCCAATCTGGATCACGGGCGCGAAGCTTTTGAACGGATCGTAATTGAGCTTGGGGTAGAGATAGGGGTTGATCGCCAGCGGCGCCGAGGTGCCGAACAACATCGTGTAGCCATCGGGCTCGGCGCGGGCGACGAATTCGGCGCCAATGTTGGCGCCGGCGCCAGCCCTGTTTTCCACGATGACGGTCTGGTCGAGCACGGGCTTGAGGGCCATGGCCAGCGTGCGCGCCATGGCGTCGGTGGGGCCGCCGGGGGCGTAGGGCACCACCAGCGACAACGGCTTGGCGGCAAAGCTCTGGGCGGCGGCCAGCGATGCGATCGGCATCCAGGCCATACCGGTCAGGGCCAGCAGTTCTCGTCTGCGAAGTTTCATCGGTTTGTCTCCTTGGGTCGTGATGAAAGTGAATGCCTTCCCGAACCGCCATCTTTCCTGCCTTGGCGGGAGACGGGCAACGCCAACCGGAATGGCCGCCCGCACGCTGGCTTGGCTGGTTTTTATTCGCCCAATAGTTGGCGTTGCGCCTGTTCGATTTCGTGCGAACGGTCGTCGGTCAGCGGGTCGTGCGGCAGCAGGCGCTGGCACAGCACCAAGCGCGCCAGGGTGGCGCGTTCCGGCGAACCGATGCGCGTGGCTTCCCACGCCATGGCCACGGCGCTGCTCAGGTGGTAGAGCGCCGAAGCGGCACGCCGCGCCAGCGTGTCGGCGCCGCGTTCGGCGGCGGCTTCGGCCAGCGTGAACGCGCGCGCCATGCTTTGTTCCAGATCGGCGCGCAACGCGGCGTCGATCACGCTCTCGGCCAGCAGCTTGCTCAGGTGCGCCTGGAGCGCCGGCAGCGATTGCTCGCGGCGGATGGCGCGGATCACGTCGAGCGCGACGATGTTGCTGGTGCCTTCCCAGATCGAGCCCAGATGCGCGTCGCGCACCAGGCGCGGATCGCTCCATTCCTCGATGTAGCCGCAGCCGCCGCGCACTTCCATCGCGTCGCCCGTGACCTTGCGGGCGTCGCGGCAGGCGCGGAACTTGATGAGCGGCGTGAGGATGCGCACCAGCGCGTAGGCCGTGGCGTCGCCGCCATCGGCGGCCCGCAGCGCCTGCGCGGTCTGGAACATCATGGTGCGCGCCTGTTCGGCTGGGACCATCAGCTTGAGCAGTTGCCTGCGCATCAGCGGCAATTCGACCAGGCGCTTGCCAAATGCAACGCGGTTGCGCGCCACGAACAGCGCTTCGCTCAACGCGCGGCGCATCAACCCGGCGGCGCGCACGCCATTGGACAGGCGCGAGCTGTTGACCATGTCGGCCATCTGCTGAAAGCCCCGCCCCCGTTCACCCACCAGGAAGGCGCGCGCGCCTTCCATGTAAATCTCGCCGCTGGCCATGGAGCGCGTGCCGAGCTTGTCCTTGAGCCGGAGGATGCGGTAGTGGTTGTGGCGGCCGTCCTCCAAGTCGCGCGGCAGCAGGAACAGCGACACGCCCTTCATGCCCGCGGGGTCGCCTTCGACGCGCGCCAGCACCATCGCCAGCGCCGCGTCGGGGTTGGAGCAGAACCATTTTTCGCCCGTCAGCCGCCATTGGCCCGGATGGCCGGGATCGGGCCGCGCCAGCGTCGCGGTGGCGGCGATGTCGGAGCCGGCGCCTTGCTCGGTCATGAACATCGAGCCTTGCGACAAATCATCGAGGTCGAGGCTGGTGAGCGAAGGCAGGTAGCGCGCGAGCAGTTCCGGCGCGCCGTACTTCTTGAGCGTGCGGGTCAGCGAGTCGGTCATCGACACGGGGCAGCACAGCCCGAACTCGGCTTGCACGAACAAATAGGTCAGCGCGTATTTGACGGTGGCCGGCATCTGTCCGCGCCAGCCCAGCACGTCCTGCCGGTGCGAAATGGCGGCCAGGGCGAAATCGCCGAAGGCCAGCCGCTCCATCTCGACATAGGCCGGGTGCTTGAGGAGCTTTTGCTCGTCCACGCCCGTGCGGCTGCGCTGCTGCAACTCGGGCGGATTCTTGTCGGCCACGCTGGCCAGTTCATCGAGCTTGTCGCCGGCCAATGTACCTAGGCGATGCAGATACGGTTGCAGGTGCGCCAGCAGGTCGGCGGGCAGGTAAACGCGCAGCAGCGCCTGCAAGCCGGGGTCGGTGGTGTAGAGGTTCGCGCCGCGCTGATCCGGCACGGGGTGCTGCTGCAATGCAATCGAAGGCGGGTTGGTGGCCATCGCGCTGTCTCCTGAGTGGGTCAGACTGCATTCTTGAAGGATCAGCAATACTTGTCTAATATTGATTTGGTATTTAACAATACAATTATTTGATTATGGAGTTTCGCCACCTGCGCTACTTTCTGGCCCTTGCGGACGAACTGCACTTTGGCCGCGCCGCGCAGCGGCTGGCGATATCGCAGCCGCCGCTGTCATGGAACATCCAGCAACTCGAGCAGTCGATGGGCGCGCGCCTGTTCGTGCGCAACAGCAAGAGCGTCCGGCTTACCGAGGCTGGCCGCGCTTTCGCTCCGGCGGCGCGTGCGCTTTTGACGCAGGCCGACGAGGCTGCGCGCCTGGCGCGCGACGTGCAGCGGGGCGTGAGCGGCATGGTGCGCGTGGGCTTTGTCAGCTCGATGCTGTACCGCGGCTTGCCACGCCTGCTGCGCGCCCATCAGCAAAATCATCCGGGCATACGCATCCGCTCGTTCGAGATGAACTCGCAGAGCCAGATAGTGGCTTTGTCGCACGATCAGATCGACGTGGGCTTCGTGCACACGACGCAAGCGCCCAGCGAGCTTTCGCGCGCAATGTTTTCGTCGGAACCGTTCGTGTGCTGCTTGCCGGCGGATCATCCCCGCACCCGCGCGCGCCGCATCGCGCCGGCGGATTTGCAGGCGGAAGTGTTCGTCATGTTTTCGCGTGAGGCGTCGCCGGACTATCACGAGCGCGTGTTGTCCATCTGCGCCGCCGCCGGTTTTTTGCCCGACATTCGCCACGAGGTGCGGCATTGGCTCAGCGTGGTGTCGCAGGTCGCGCATGGTTTCGGGGTGGCGCTGGTGCCCAAGGCAGTCCGGCGGGCCGCCGTGGCGGGCGCGGTATTCGTGCCGCTGAAAGAGGTGGCCGTGCAGTCGCAGGTTTATTGCGTCTGGCGGCAGTCTGATGACAATGCCGCGTTGCTGGCTTTGCGCGAAGATATTTCCGCGCAGGCCATCAGTGCGGGTGGGCCAGGCTGGTGACAATCGGCGGTGCTTGCGTTTCAACCTAAAAACGGCAGTTGACCGCTTATTTGTCCTCGTAACCTCTTATGAACACCGAGGTTTTTGACTTAGCTCGACCTCACCATTTGGGTGAGAACGCTATGC
>WRJY01000163.1 GCA_009778355.1 Desulfovibrionaceae bacterium
AAATCCTCGCCGGGTGTCCAACCCGGCTGCGCCTTGCATCCACTGCCTTTGCGGGGCAACGGGCGCCATGAAAATAGTGTGAACAGGCCTAATCCCTTCAACGACAGGAGACAATCGCATGAAATTCATTCGTCTGCTCGCCGGCGTTCTCACGCTTGTGGTAACGGTAGCGGCCCTGGCGACGGAGACTTACCCTTCCCGCCCGATCAGGATGGTCATCGCCTTTCCTGCGGGTGGCCCCACCGATGTCAATGCGCGGCAGTTCGCACAGGCGATGAGCGAGCAGTTGGGCCAGTCCGTCATCGTGGACAACAAACCGGGCGCTGGCGGCAACCTGGCCAGCAGCCTGGTCGCCGCCGCGCCGGCCGATGGCTACACGATTCTGTACAACACGTCGTCGCTGTTGTTGGGCGCCTTGCTGTACACATCAGCCAAGCATGACCCGATCAAGGACTTCGTGCCGGTGGTGCGTACAGCGGGCGTGCCGCTGGTGGTGGCCGTCAATTCCTCCATTCCGGCGCGCACGATGAGCGAACTCGTCGCGCTGGCCAAGAAGCAGCCTGGCAAGCTGAATTACGCTTCGTCCGGATCGGGAACGATCGATCATCTGGCCGGTGCGCTGATCGCACAATTGCTCAAGATAGACATCACGCACGTGCCCTACAAAGGAACCGCGCCGGCCCTGACCGATCTGGTGGGCAACCAGACGCAGTTGATGGTGACCACCCTGAATACCCTCGTGCCCTTCATCAGGGATCAGAAGCTGGTGCCGCTGGCGATTGCTTCCGGACAACGATCTCAGGTGCTGCCTGACGTGCCAACCCTCAGCGAGGCTACGGGCATACCCCACCTGGAGTTGACCGCATGGAACGGCATCGTCGCGCCTGCGGGCACGCCGTCCGAAATCGTCAACAAGCTGAATGCCGTCGTGAACCACGCGATCGGGCAGAAGGAATTCGTGGAAAAGTTGCGCGCCATTGGCGCGCAGGCCTACGGCGGCACGCCCGCGGCCTACGGTTCGTTTTTGCTGAGCGAGCAAGTCCGCTGGAAGGCTGTGATTGAGCAGGCGGGCGTCGCGCCGCAATGAATGGGGACGTCAGCTTGCGGTGCGAAATATCAAGTAACCTCGGGAACCTTGGGCGCAGCGCCAGCGTTACGCGGGATTGATCGACACACGACTACATCGAAGAAACCAACATGATGCATCACAAGACATTGCGCGGATGCGCAATTTTCAGGACAGCGAGATCGCGCTGCGAAAGCGTATCGTCAAGCAAGCCAATGTGCCGCTGCAATGAAATCATTTCCGTGGAGGTTCGCCGATGAGCGTACTTGATTCCCTGACCCTGACCCGCATTCCCGCCGGGGACGAGGCGCTGCGCGAGCCGGTGCGCGCCTTTCTGGCGCAGGCCGTGAAAGACCTGCCCGCGCACGTGCGCGCCCGCTCGTGGGGCGGCTACAGCGCCGAACTCAGCCGCCAGCTTGGCGCCAAGGGCTGGATCGGCGTGACCTTGCCCAAGGCGTATGGCGGCGCGGGCCGCAGCGCCTTCGCGCGTTACGTGCTGGTGGAGGAATACCTGGCCTGCGGCGCGCCCGTGGGTTCGCACTGGATCGCCGACCGCCAGAGCGGGCCGCTGATCCTCAAATATGGCACCGAGGCGCAAAAGCAGTTCTACCTGCCGCGCATCTGCCGCGGCGAGGCGTTTTTCTGTATCGGCATGAGCGAGCCGAACGCGGGCTCCGACCTGGCCAGCGTGAAGACCCGCGCCGTGCCCAATGACCAGGGCTTCGTGCTCAACGGCCAGAAGATCTGGACCACCAACGCCCACCACTGCCACTACATGATCGCGCTGGTGCGCACGTCGGGCGAGGCGGCTGACCGGCACAAGGGGCTGTCGCAGGTGATCGTGGACTTGTCGCTGCCGGGCGTGACGGTGCGCCCCATCACCGACCTGTCGGGCGACAGCCATTTTTGCGAGGTTTTTTTCGACAACGTGCAACTGCCGCCCGACGCGCTGATCGGCCAGGAAGGGCAGGGCTGGGAGCAGGTGACGGCTGAACTCGCCTTTGAGCGCAGCGGGCCGGAGCGGCTGTTTTCCAGCATCGTGCTGTTCGACGAGTGGCTGGCCTGGGTGCGCACGCCCCAGGGCCACAGCGGCAGCGCGCTGCGCCTGGCGGGCCGCGTCTTCACCGAGCTGGCTCCGTTGCGCGCGATGTCGGTGTCGGTGCAGGACAAACTCACGCGCGGCGAGAGCCCCATCGTCGAAGCGGCGCTGGTCAAGGAACTGGGCACCACGCTGGAGCAGTTCATTCCCGCCGCCATCGCCGACGACCTGTTCTCGCGCGACGCCGCCGGCGTGCCGCTGGAGCTGTTGCGCACACTGAACTACGTGACCGGCGTCGCGCCGTCGTTTTCCTTGCGCGGTGGCACGCGCGACATTTTGCGCGGCATGATCGCGCGCGGCCTGGGCTTGCGCTGAAGGAAAAGCAAACATGGACGATCTTTTTGCCGACGCAGCCGGCCAGTTGCTGCAAGACCAATGCACGCCCCGGCAGGTGCGCGCCGTCGAGGCCGGGGGTTCGCCCGCCGGGCTGTGGCGTCATCTGCACGAAGCCGGCTTTGCCGATGCGCTGACGCCCGAGGCGCAAGGCGGCGCGGGCTTGGGGCTGGCGCAGGTGTTCGGTGTGTGGAACCTGTGCGGCGCTCATGCGCTGCCCGTGCCACTGGCCGAAACCATGGTGGCCCGCGCGTTGCTCGCGCTCGCCGGCGTCGAGCGCCCGCCGGGCTCCATCGCCCTGGCCGAGGGCGCTCTGCAAGCCGATGGCGCGTTGCACTGCGCCGCCGTGGGCATGGGCCGCGTGGCCGATGCCGTGCTGGTGGCGCACGGCGGCGGCTGGCAACTGCTTGGCGCGGCGCGGGCCGCGTCGCAAGCCGCCGCCTTCTGCCTCGATGCCAGCCTGTGCTGGTCCGCCGCCGAAGTCGCTGCAGCGCCGAAGCTGCCCATCGCGCTGCCGGCGGGGCTGGACTTGCGCACGCTGCAAGCCTGCATCGCTGCCGCGCAACTGGCGGGCGCGCTGATGAACGTGTTCAATCGCACGCTGCAATACGCCAACGAGCGCAACCAGTTTGGCCGCCCCATCGGCAAGTTCCAGGCCATTCAGCACCAGCTTGCGGTAATGAGCGAACACGTGTTTGCCGCCCGCATGGCCGCGCAACTGGGCTGCGCCAGCCAGAGCGTGTACCCCGACCGCTTGCGCGTGGCGGCGGCCAAGGCGCGCTGCAGCGCAGCGGCGTTGGCCGTGGCCGAGGCGGGCCACGCGATCCACGGCGCCATCGGCTTTACCGAGGAATACGACTTGCAGCTTTACACCCGCCGCCTGCACGCCTGGCGCCAGGCGGCAGGCTCCGAGGCTTATTGGCACGACGTGGCCGGGGCCGCGCTCGTCGATGGGCATGAAGGCTGCACGCTCGATTTGCTTCGCGCCGCCACCGATATTGATTGTTGACTTGACTTGACTTGACCTGAAAGCACCCATGCCATTTCTGAACATCCGGCGCGATGGCGCCATCGTTACGCTCGTCATGAGCCAGCCCGAAACCCGCAATGCGCTCACCGGCAATTCGGCGGTCGAGGAATTCGTGCAAGCCTGCGCCGCCATCGAGCGCGATGCCTCGGTCAAGGCCGTGATCCTGACCGCCGAGGGGCCGATCTTCAGCTCCGGCGGCAACGTCAAGGACATGCGCCGCTTTTTCGGCGATGCGATCGCGCCCGACGCCATCCGCGAGGACTACCGCCAGGGCATCCAGCGCATTCCGCGCGCGCTCTGCCAACTCGACGTGCCGGTGATCTGCGCCGTCAACGGGCCGGCCATCGGCGCCGGGCTGGACTTGGTCTGCATGTGCGACATTCGCATCGCCGCCGAGCAGGCCACGTTCGCCGAGAGCTTCGTGCGCGTGGGCCTGGTGCCCGGCGACGGCGGCGCCTGGCTGCTGCCGCGCGCCGTGGGCCGGGCCAAGGCCGCCGAAATGGCCTTCACCGGCGAGGCCATCAGCGCGCACGAGGCGCTGACCTGCGGCCTGGTCAGCCGCGTGGTGCCGCTGGACAGCCTGCTGCCCGAGGCCCGCGCGCTGGCTGAAAAAATCGCCGCCAACCCCGGCGCCGTCATGCGCATGACCAAGCGCCTGCTGCGCGAAGGCGAGCACGCCTCGCTGGAGGCCGTGCTCGAACTCTCGGCGGGCTACCAGGCCATTGCCCACAAAACAGCCGACCACCGCGAAGCCGTTATGGCCTTCATCGAAAAGCGCGCGCCACGGTTCATGTGATGTGGCCTGCGGGGCGCGGTTCAACAGTCCCATAGCCGCGCCAGCGGCACAGCCAGCATGTACTTGCCGGGCAGCGGGATGGCGCTGTCTCCGGCATACAGCAGCACGCCGCCACGAAAGTCCTTGCCGCACTGATCGGCCAGACGCCGCAAACCCCGGCCATCGGCGGGCAAGGCGCTCATGGCGGATTTCACCTCCACGCCCCAGGTGTGCCGGCCACGGGTGATGACCAGGTCCACCTCGACCTGATCCTTGTCCCGGTAGTGCCACAGGCGCAGGTCAGGGTCCGTCCAGCCGGCCTGGGTCACCAACTGCTGCACGACCCACGATTCCAGCAAGTGACCGAAGCGTTCACGCTGCGCGATCCAGTCATCGGCCATCAAACCCGCCAGCGTCGCGGCCAGGCCGCTGTCCACGAAATGCAGTTTCGGCGTTTTGACAAGCCGCTTGCTTTCGTTGCGGAACCAGGGGTGCAGGCGCCGCAGCAGGAACAGGCGCTCGGCCACATCCAGGTAGTGATCGACCGTCGCGCGTTGCAGCCCCAGTTCATTGCCCAGACTGGACACATTGAGCAACTCGCCTGAGCGTAGGGCCATCAATTGCAGCAGGCGCATCAAGGCGCTGGTGTCGCGCAGCCGCGATACGTCCCGCGCATCACGCTCGACCAGCGTCTGTAGATACGAGCGATGCCAGGCGCGGGCGCGAACGGGCTTGCGCGCCACGGCTTGCGGAAAACCGCCGGCCACCAGGCGCCCGGTCAACGCCGGCGGCTTGATGGCGGGCGGACGCAGCGCGGCGCGCAACCGGCCTTCGAGCAGGTCGCTCAGAAAACGCCCCGGCTTGCGCGCCATTTCCGAGGCCGACAGCGGTTGCAGGTACAGCACTTCCATGCGCCCCGCCAGCGAGTCGCCCAGGTTGGGCAACTGCAACAGGTTGGCGGAGCCGGTCAAAACGAAGCGGCCAGGGCGGCGTTCACGATCGACCACCAGTTTGAGGGCGCGCAACAGTTCCGGCGCGTGCTGCACTTCATCGAGTACGGCGTGTTCCGGCAAAGCCGCGGCGAAGCCCGCCGGATCGGCGCGGGCGAAGGCCAAGGTGGCTTCGTCATCGAGGCTGAAATAGACGTAGGCCGGCTCCAGAGAGCGGGCCAGGGTGGTCTTGCCGCATTGCCTCGGCCCCAGAAGGGCCACCACGGGCGT
>WRJY01000164.1 GCA_009778355.1 Desulfovibrionaceae bacterium
CGCCGTGCAAACGTATCCACGAATGAACCGCCTGGCCCCCACCCCAGCCCTCCCCCAGAGGGGGAGGGAGAAAGAGGGGCCGTTCCCTCAGAGGGGGAGGGAGAAAGAAGGGCTGCTTCCCCAGTGGGGGAGGGGACAAGAGGAATACTGCCGCGTCTGCCCGCCGTGATTGCCGCCTACCACTTGGGCTACGGCTTGGGCACTTGGCGCGGGCTGTGGGACTTGGCGCGGGGGCGGCGCGTTTCGGCGGCGGCGGCCACGCTCACCAGGTGATGAAGAGGTCGTCTCAATTGGCCAATGCCTTTTTGCGCCGCTCGATCAAGCGCCAAACCATGGGGGTGAAGATCAACTGCATCGCCAGTTCCATTTTGCCGCCGGGCACGACCAGGGTGTTGGCGCGCGACATCCAGGAATCGTGCAGCATCGACAGCAGATAGGGAAAGTCGATGCCGGCCGGGTTGGCGAAGCGGATGACGACGATGCTTTCGTCGGCGGTGGGGATGGAGCGGGCAATGAAGGGGTCGGAGGTATCGACCACCGGCACGCGCTGAAAGTTGATGTGGGTGCGCGTGAATTGCGGGCAGATGTAGTTCACGTAGTCGGGCATGCGGCGCAGGATGACGTCAGTGACGGCCTCGGTGGAGTAGCCGCGCGTGTTTTTGTCGCGGTGCAGCTTCTGGATCCATTCGAGGTTGATGACCGGCACCACGCCGATCAGCAGGTCGGGGTAGCGGGCGATGTCCACGCTGCCGGTGGCGACGCCGCCGTGCAGGCCCTCGTAGAACATCAGTTGGCTTGGCGGCAGGTTCTGCCATTCGGTGAAGGTGCCGGGCGGCTGCTTGAAGGGGGCGGCTTCCTGCTCGTCGTGCAGGTATTTGCGCGAGCGGCCGGTGCCGGTTTCGGCGTAGTCATGGAACAGCGCCTGCAGTTCGTCGAACAGGTTGGCTTCCTGGCCGAAGTGGCTGAAGTTGCGATTGCCCCTGGCCTCTTCCTCGGCCATCTTGGCGCGCATGGCGGCGCGGTCGTAGCGGTGGAAGGCGTCGCCTTCGATGACGGCGGCATCGACGCTCTCGCGGCGGAAGATGTTCTGGAAGGTCCGCGTCACCGACGTGGTGCCGGCGCCGGACGAGCCGGTAATGGCGATGATGGGGTGCTTGATGGACATGGCGTTGGGCTGTGTGAACGATGGGCGGGCAAGGGCTGGGAAAAACCGTCAGGACGCCGTGGCCGAGAACAGCCCGCGCTTGCCGAACAGCGGCGCCTGGTAGCTGTCCAGCGATTCGTCCAGATGGTAGGACTCGATGCGCTCGACCTCTTGCGCCGAGCCGAACACGAAAGGGATGCGCTCGTGCAGCGACTGGGGCGCGACCTGCATCACGCGCTTGCGCCCGGTGCTGGCGAGCCCGCCGGCCTGTTCGATGAGCATGGCGATCGGGTTGGCTTCGTAGAGCAGGCGCAGGCGGCCGGCGCGTTCGGGGTTCTTGCTGTCGCGCGGGTACATGAAGATGCCGCCGCGCATCAGGATGCGGTGCGTTTCGGCCACCAGCGAGGCGATCCAGCGCATGTTGAAGTCGGCCCCGCGCGGCCCGCTCTGGCCAGCCAGGCATTCGTCCACGTAGCGTTTGACCGCCGGTTCCCAGAAGCGGCTGTTGGAGGCGTTGATGGCGAATTCGCGCGTGCGCGCGGCAATGCGCAGGTTCGGGTGGCTGAGCACCCATTCGCCGAGCTGCGGTTCGAGCGTGAAGGCGTGCGTGCCGGCCCCCAGCGTCAGCACCAGCATGGTCGAAGGGCCGTAGATGGCGTAACCGGCGCAGACCTGGGCCGCGCCGGGTTGCAGGAAGTCTTCCGCCGTGGCGTCGCGCCCCGGCTGCGGCGCGCGCAATATCGAGAAGATGCTGCCGACGGCGACGTTGACATCGGTGTTCGACGAGCCGTCGAGCGGGTCGAAGGCCAGCAGGTACTTGCCGCGCGGGTACGCCTCGGGCAGGCGATAGACCTCGGCCAGTTCCTCCGACACCATACCCGCCACCAGGCCGCCCCATTCGGCGGCGCGCAGGAACATGTCGTTGGCCAGGACGTCGATTTTCTTTTGCTCTTCGCCCTGCACGTTGCCAGTGCCCGCCGAGCCGAGCACGTCGGCCAGCGCGCCGAGCGCGGCTTTGCGCGAGATGGCCTTGCAGGCCAGCGAGACGTCGGTGATGAGCGCGTTCAGATCGCCGGTGGCTTCGGGGTGCTGGCGGCGCGTTTCGATCAGGAACTGCGTCAGCGTGGGCCGTGCGCCGGTGGGGCCGTTGTGCATGGGACTCTCCTGGTTGCTTGAGTTCGGGTTCGGTACGTGGATGGGCGGCGTTTCAGGCTTGCATCACGCCGGCGGCTGCGTCCACGCGGTGCGATAGCGCGGCGCGCGTCAGTTCGTCGAAGCGCAGCCAGGCCGCATGGCGCAAGCGATGCCCCGGCTCGCCAGCCAGCGGCAACGCCGGTTCGCCCAGATGCGGCAGCACGAGGCCCGCGCCTTCGCGCTCGAAGTCGGCGCCTTCGGTCCAGAAATTCGGCGTCACGAGCGTCCACAGGCCAGCGGCGCGGGCCGCGCGCAGGCCGTTGAGGGAATCCTCGATCGCCACCGCGCGCGCCGGCTCGATGCCGAGACGGGCCAGCGCCAACTGGTGGATGTCGGGCGCGGGTTTTTTGCGCAGCGCTTGGTCGCCGCACGCGATGGCGCTGAACCAGTCGAGCCCGCGCGCGCCGAGCGTTGCCTCGAGCAGGGCCTGGACATTGACGGCGCTGGTCGTGGTCGCAATCGCCAGCCGGCAGCCGGCGGCCAACGCTTCGCGCATCAGGCGCTCGACACCGGGCCGCAGGCGGACGCCGCCGTCGCGCACGATGCGGGTGTAGATGCGGGTCTTGTCCTCATGCAAGGCGCTCACCCGTTCGAGCAGCCTGCGCCGCTCGCCGTCGCCAACGGGCAGCGCGCCGATATAGCCGCGGATGCGTTCCTTGCCGCCGGTGACTTCGAGAAGCCGCCGGTACTCACGCGGCTGCCAGCGCCAGTCGAGCCCCGCGCGCTCGAACGCCGCGTTGAAGGCGATGCGATGCGCCTCCTCGGTGTCGGCCAGGGTGCCGTCGACGTCGAACAGCAGCGCGTCAATGCGCATGGCTGCTCCCATTGGCCGGGTTGCCGAACACGCGGCTGGCGAGCACGTCCTGGGCTTGCAGGGTGAGCAGGTCGTCGCGGCTCAAGGCGGCGTCGCCCTGGAACAGGCGCGCCGCATGGCGCAGGCGGATGCGGTCCAGCGCATTGCGGATCGAGCGCGCGTTGGCAAAGTGCGGCTGGCCGCGCCGCAGGTGGATGTAGCGTTCAAAGGCGGCCGCCGCGCCGGTGTCGAAGCGGTAGTTCAGGTGCCCGAGCATCAGTTGCGCGATCTGCATCAGCTCGGCTTCGCTGTAGTCGGGAAAGTCGATGTGATGGGCGATGCGCGAGGCCATGCCGGGGTTGCTGGAAAAAAAGGTGTCCATGCGGTCTTTGTAGCCGGCCAGAATCACGACCAGATCGTCGCGCTGGTTCTCCATCACCTGCAACAAAATTTCGATCGCCTCCTGTCCGTAGTCGCGCTCGTTTTCGGGACGGTAGAGGTAGTAGGCTTCGTCGATGAACAGCACGCCGCCCATGGCCTTCTTGATGACTTCCTTGGTCTTGGGCGCGGTGTGGCCGATGAACTGGCCGACCAGGTCGTCGCGCGTGACCGCCACCAGGTGGCCGCGCCGCACGTAGCCAAGCTGCCTGAGCACTTCGGCCATGCGCAGCGCCACCGTGGTTTTGCCGGTGCCGGGGTTGCCGGTAAAGCACATGTGCAGCGTCGGCGGCTGCGATTGCAGGCCCTGCGCGGCGCGCAGCTTGTCGATCAGCAGCAGGGCGGCGATGTCGCGGATGCGGCTCTTGACCGGGGCCAGCCCGATCAGCTCGGCATCCAACTGCGCCAGCAGTTGCTTGACGCCGGAGGCTTCGAGCAGGGCGCTGGGCGCCAGGGCCGCACCGCCAGCGCCTGCTTCAGATTCATTGACTGCGTCGCCCGTGTCCATTTCAGTTATCCATAATGCGCCGCGTTACCTGCGGGTTTTGCTCCTTCCCCCTCTGGGGGTAGGCCGGGATGGGGGCTAGCCGCGTTACCAATGGAACTGCCGCTGGCCCCCACCCCAACCCTCCCCCAGTGGGGGAGGGAATAACCGTGCGAAGCGCGTGGAGCCTGGGGGTGTGCTCAATACCTCATGCCTTCGGGCTTGGCCTGCGCCGCATAGCTTTCGATGGCGTAGCTGATTTTGCGACCCTCGCCCTCGGTGCGCACCAGCCGGAAGCCCGGTTCGTTTTCGGGGCGGTTGACGATGAACGACAGCACCACCGACTCGGTGCCGTGGGTCGAGTCGAACGCGGTGACGCGGATGTACTCGCGCGGGAAGGTGCGGCGGCAGGCGTTGATCTCGGTCATGATGCCGGCGGCATCGCGCAAATCGAACATCGGGTTGCCGAACATCTCCCAGTAAGTGTTGCGCGGGTGCGGGTCGTCGGTGTGCTCGATGCCCACGGCCCAGCCGCGTGACAGGCAGTAGTCGAGCTGACGGCTGATCTGCGCGTCGCTCAAATCGGGCAGGAATGAAAAGGTGCCTTGGGTCAGTCGCATTGCAAATACTCCGGTTGAATGGGTTCAGGCCACGGACGGCGTGGTCACGAAGTCCGAGGTGTCGGTGGAAGCGTAGTTGAACGTCACCTCGCCCCAGGTGTCCAGCGCCGCCTTGAGCGGGGTGCACCATTTGGCGGCTTCGCGCAGAATCTCCGGCCCTTCGTTCTTGATGTCGCGGCCCTCGTTGCGCGCCAGCACCATCGCTTCCAGCGCCACGCGGTTGGCCGTGGCGCCGGCCTGAATGCCCATCGGGTGGCCGATGGTGCCGCCGCCGAACTGCATCACCACGTCGTCGCCGAACAAATCCAGCAACTGATGCATCTGCCCGGCGTGAATGCCGCCCGAGGCCACCGGCATGACCTTGCGCAGCGCGCCCCAGTCCTGCTCGAAGAAGATGCCGCGCGGCAAATCGACCTGCGTGTGCGTATCGCGGCAGATGTTGTAGTAGCCCTGCACGGTGAGCGGATCGCCTTCGAGCTTGCCGACTGCCGTGCCGGCGTGGATGTGATCGACGCCCGTCAGGCGCATCCATTTGGCGATGACGCGAAAGCTCACGCCGTGGTTCTTCTGCCGCGTATAGGTGCCGTGCCCGGCGCGGTGCAGGTGCAGCAGCATGTCGTTGTCGCGGCACCAGTTGGACAGCGACTGGATGCCGCTGTAGCCGACCACCAGATCGACCATGACGATGACGCTGCCCAGGTCCCGGGCGAATTCGGCGCGCCGGTACATTTCCTCCACCGTGCCGGCGGTGACGTTGAGGTAGCTGCCCTTGACCTCGCCGGTGGCGGCGCTGGCCTTGTTCACGGCGTCCATCACGAACAGGAAGCGGTCGCGCCAGTGCATGAAGGGCTGGCTGTTGATGTTCTCGTCGTCCTTCATGAAGTCCAGCCC
>WRJY01000165.1 GCA_009778355.1 Desulfovibrionaceae bacterium
CTGCGTACCCGCTTGCCGCTCGTGTCCATCATCAGTTGATCGTGGACAGCATCGTTGACCAATTACCGGGCGGGTTCAAGGTGGCGCGGGCGGACGCTTACCTTACTTCAAAACCCGCCGGTACTGCACCGCTTCGGCCACGTGCGCCACGCTCACTGCCTCGCTGCCGGCCAGGTCGGCGATGGTGCGGGCCACTTTCAGTGCGCGGTGGGTGGCGCGGGCGCTCCAGCCCAGGCGGGCGGCGGCGGTGAGCAGAAATTGCGAGGCCGCGCTGTCCAGCCGGGCGTGCTGGTCGATGGCCTGGCCTTGCAGCGCTTGGTTGGGGTGCCCCTGGCGCGCCAGGGCGCGCTCGCGGGCGGCGGCGCAGCGCGCGCGCACGGCGGCGGTGGCCTCGCCGGGCGGGGCGGCCAGCAGTTCGTCGGGCGGCAGGGCGGCCACTTCCACATGCAGGTCGATGCGGTCGAGCAGCGGACCCGACAGCTTGGCCTGGTAGCGCGCCACCTGGTCGGGCGTGCAGCGGCAGGGGCGCAGGCGTGCGCCCAGATAGCCGCAGGGGCAGGGGTTCATGGCCGCGATCAACTGGAAGCGGGCCGGAAATTCCGCCCGTTGCGCCGCGCGGCTGATGGTGATGCGGCCGCTTTCCAGCGGCTCGCGCAGCGCCTCTAGGGCGGCGCGGGGAAACTCGGGCAGTTCGTCCAGAAACAGCACGCCTTCGTGCGCCAGCGAGATTTCGCCCGGCTTCGGCGGCGAGCCGCCGCCGACCAGTGCCACCGCGCTGGCCGAGTGGTGCGGCGCGCGCGTTGGGCGTTGGCCCCATTGGCCGAGCGAAAACGCGCCGCCCAGGCTGGCGATGGCCGCGCTCTCCAGCGCCTGCTCGATGTTCATGGGCGGCAACAGGCCGGCAAATCGCTGCGCCAGCATCGACTTGCCGGAACCCGGCGGGCCGGCCATGAGCAGTGAATGGCCGCCGGCAGCGGCGATTTCGAGCGCGCGCCGGGCGGCGGCTTGGCCCTTTACGTCGGCCAGGTCGGGGTAGGGCGGCGCGCCGGCGGGTTCGGCGGGCGGCACGCGCGACCAGCCGGGCGAATCGGCGGGCGGCGCGCCGCCGGGCAGGAACCGCGCCGCCACGTCCAGCAGATGGCGCGCGCTGAACACCTCCATGCCGGGCACCAGCGCGGCCTCTTCGGCGCTGCCGGGCGGCAGCGCCAGCCTGGTCTGCACGCCGGCGCGGTGCAGCGCCACGCTCATGGCCAGCGCGCCGCGCACCGGGCGCAATTCGCCCGACAGCGACAGCTCGCCGGCAAATTCCCAGCCCGCCAGCTTGGCCGCGTCGATCTGGCCGCTGGCCGCCAGAATGCCCAGCGCGATGGGCAGATCGAACCGGCCCGAATCCTTGGGCAAGTCGGCTGGCGCCAGATTGACGGTGATGCGCTGGTCGTGCGGAAACTCCAGCCGGCTGTTTTGCAATGCCGAGCGCACGCGCTCGCGCGCTTCCTTCACCTCCACCTCGGCCAGCCCCACCAGCGTGAAGCTGGGCAGCCCGTTGGTCAGGTGAACCTCGACCGTGACGGCAGGCGCAGCCAAGCCCATGAGGGCGCGGCTTTGAACAAGGCTCAACCCCATGATTTGGTGTGTTCGGATTTCATCGGCTGACGCGGCGCGGATAACCGAAATGTAGCGCCATGCGAGTGAAGCCTGGGGGTCAGATTTTGACTGCGCCGCGAATCACGCCGCGATTGGCCAGCGCGTCGGCGCGCTCGTTGCCAGGGTGTCCGGCGTGGCCCTTGACCCAGTGCCAGCGGATGCGGTGGCCGGCGCCATCGGCCAGGGCGTCGAGCTGTTGCCACAGGTCCACGTTTTTCACCGGCTGTCTGGCCGCCGTGCGCCAGCCCCTGGCTTTCCAGTTGCCGATCCATTCGGTGATGCCCTGGCGCACGTATTGACTGTCGAGGTACAGATCGATTTCGCACGGGCGCTTGAGCGCCGACAGCGCCTCGATGACGGCGGTCAGTTCCATGCGGTTGTTGGTGGTTGACGGCGCGCCGCCGCACAGTTCTTTTTCGTGACCGCCCGAGCGCAGCAACGCGCCCCAGCCGCCCGGCCCCGGATTGCCCTTGCAGGCGCCGTCGGTGTAAATCTCAATTCGGTTCAATTCGGGTTTTCTCGCTTGGGGCGCGGTTGGCAACGGACGCGGGCGCTGCGGCCACGACGGGCGCTGTTCGCCAGCCGGCGCCGATCAACCTGGCGCCGCGCACGCGCTTGACGGCGACGGCGAAATACGCCGCGCCAAAAATCGGCCACCAGCGCGCGCCCAGACGGTCCATCCAGTGAAAACGCGCCAGCGCCCGCTCGCTGCGCGCCGCTGGCCGGTAGCAGCCGAACGAGATCGACTCCAGATCCAACTGAAGCAGTCGCAGCCAGTCGCGCAACCGCCGGTGGCCGATGAAGTCGCCGCCTGCAGGCAGGAACGGACGGGCCTGGCGCAGCCCCCACAGGCTGGTGGGGTTCAGGCCGGTAATTGCCACCCGGCCCTCGGGCACCAGCACGCGCTGCACCTCGCGCAGCGTGGCGTGCGGGTCGCTGCTCAGTTCCAGCGTGTGCGGCAGCGCCACCAGGTCGAGGCTGGCCTCGGCAAAAGGCAGGGCCGTGCTGTCGGCGGCCAGCACGGGGCGCTCGCGGGCGAAAGGCGCATCGGCGGCCAGCGGCGGCACAGCCAGGGCCAGCCAGCGGTGCGGCATACGATTGGCGGCCAGCGCGTCGATGGCGGGCAGCCCGACTTGCAGCGCGTGGTAGCCGAACACGTCGGCCAGCGCGGCGTCGAAGCGGGTGCGCTCCCAGTCCAGCACGTACCGGCCCGGCGGCGTCTGAAACCAGTCTTGCAGACTCGTCGTCATTGGCGAGACGGCACACTGGCAAAGCTGAATGGGCTGGCCGGGCGAGAGGTCATGGCTTTTTATAATCCGCGCTTCATGGAGTTGATTGCACTGCCCGCCTTCGAGGACAACTATCTTTGGCTGCTGCATGACGGCACGCAAGCCCTGGTGGTGGACCCGGGCGCCGCGCCGCCGGTGGCCGACGCGCTGCGCCGGCTCGGGCTGCGGCTGGCGGCTATTTTAGTCACGCACCACCACGGCGACCACACCGGCGGCGTGGCGGCGCTGCGCGAGGCCACTGGCGCGCGGGTTTTCGGCCCGGCGCGCGAGCGTATCCCTGAACCCTTCACGCCGCTGACCGGCGGCGACCGGGCGCTGGCGCTCGGCATCGCCTTCCGGGTAATCGACGTGCCGGGCCACACGGCGGGCCACATCGCCTACTTTGCCGATGACGTGGACGGCGCGCCGCTGCTGTTTTGCGGCGACACGCTGTTTTCGGGCGGTTGCGGGCGTTTGTTCGAGGGCACGCCGGCGCAGATGCTGGCCTCGCTGGACGCGCTGGCCGCGCTGCCGGCCAGCACCCGCGTGTGCTGCGCGCACGAGTACACCCTGAGCAACCTGCGTTTTGCGCGCGTGGTGGAGCCGGCCAACGCGGCGCTGGCTGGCCATGAACGGCAATGCCAGGGCCTGCGCGCCCAGGGCTTGCCCACCTTGCCGTCCAGCGTGGGGCTGGAACGCGCGATCAATCCCTTTCTGCGCAGCCGCGAGGCCGCTGTCGCGCAAGCGGCGCGCGTGCGCGCGCCAGCCGCAAACGATGACGTGGCGGTGTTCGCCGCCCTGCGTCAATGGAAGAACGAGTTCAAATGAAACGGGCCTGTATCCTGACACTGGTTGCCAGTCTTTTGCTGGCTGGCTGCGTCACGCCGGGCGGCGGCAAGGTGAGCCGCAACAAGCCGTCTGCCGCGAGCCGTACCGCATCGGGCGCGGCGGTGCAGCGCCGCAGCGTCATGCCGCCAGTGGCGGTGACCGAGCTGCCCTCCCGCGCCGTGGCGCCGTTGGACGCGCCCGCCGACATCTGGGACCGGATGCGGCGCGGCTTCTCGATGCCCGACCTCGACAGCGATCTGGTGCGCCAGCAGGAGCAGTGGTACGCTAGCCGGCCCGACTACATCGAGCGCATGGTGGAACGCTCGCGCATGTACATCTTCCACGTCGTCGAAGAGCTTGAACTGCGCGACATGCCGACCGAACTGGCGCTGCTGCCCTACATCGAATCGGCTTTCAACCCGCAGGCCGTCTCCAGCGCCAGGGCAGCGGGCCTGTGGCAATTCATGCCTGGTACCGGGCGCGATTTTCAGTTGACGCAGAACATCCTGCGAGATGACCGCCGCAACGTGCTCGACTCCACCCGCGCGGCGCTCGATTACCTGCAAAAACTCCACGGCATGTTCGGCGACTGGCATTTGGCGCTGGCGGCCTACAACTGGGGCCAGGGCAACGTCAAGCGCGCCATCGAGCGCAACCAGGCCGCCGGTCTGGGCACCGGCTATCTCGACATCAACATGCCGGCTGAAACGCGCAATTACGTGCCCAAGCTGCAAGCGGTCAAGAACATCATCGCCAATCCACGGGCTTACGGGGCGGAACTGCCGCTGATCGAAAACCACCCGTTCTTCGACACCGTGGAGATCGACCGCGACATCGACGTCAACGTGGCGGCGCGGCTGGCCGGCGTGCGGCCGGAAGACTTCAGGGCGCTCAACCCATCGCAGCGCAAGCCGGTGATCTTCGCCGCCGGCACGCCCCAGGTGCTGCTGCCCTGGAACAATGCCGCCATCTTCAAGCAGAACCTGGCGGGCGCCGCGCCCGGTTCGCTGGCCTCCTGGACGGCCTGGGTGGCGCCTTCCACCATGACGCCGCGCGAAGTCGCCAGCCGTTTCGACATGGCCGAGGAAAACTTCCGCCGCGTCAACGGCATTCCGCGCGGTGTGCTCATCAAGGCCGGTTCCACGGTACTGGTGCGGCGCGGCAACGGCGCGACCACCGCGGTGGCCAGCAGCGTGGTCAACAACGCCAGGCTGTCCTACAGGTCAGAGGTGGTGCTGAGCCGGATCACCGTGCGCGCGCGCCAGGGCGATTCGATTGCCGCCATCGCCGCGCGCTATGACCTGCCGGCGGCCACGGTAGCGGGCTGGAACAAGACCCAGCCCGGCGCCGCGCTCAAGCCCGACCAGACGGTGGCGCTGTTTCTGCCCGTGCGCGCCGCCCGCGATGGCGCGGCAACCGGCAACAAACACAGCGCGGCGCGCACCGCCAAGAAGGCGCGAACCGGTCGCCGCGTGGCGGCATCAGGCAAGCCGGGGGCAGCGAAGCGAACGGCGGCCGCCATGCATGACCGCAGCGGCCAACCCGCCACCACGGTGGTCGGTGTCGGCGCCAACGGCCAGCCCGGGCGTTGAGGCGCGCGCGGCAGGAGTTGCCGGGCGGCGGATCGGGATCATGGCGCGGGCCGCAAGAGCGCGCTTTCAGCGCCGGTCCACCAGCGCGTGGGCAATGGTGCCCAAGTCCACGTATTCCAGTTCGCTGCCCGCCGGCACGCCGCGCGCCAGCCGCGTCACCGTCAGGCCGCGCGCGCGCAGCGCCTGGCCGATGACGTGCGCGGTGGTCTCGCCCTCGGCGGTGAAGTTGGTCGC
>WRJY01000166.1 GCA_009778355.1 Desulfovibrionaceae bacterium
ATGGTGAGGTCGAGCTAAGTCAAAAACCTCTGTGTTCATAAGAGGTTACGAGTGTAAATAAGCGCTCAACTGCCGTTTTTAGGTTCAAGGAAATTTTTATCTTTTCTGCGTAAAATGAACATTCGAGGCCGCCACGGGGGCGGCTTCATGCTTGTCCCCTCAAGGAGCACCCCAGGAATGAATAACCGATTGCAAACCCTGCCCTACGCCAGCGCCGCGAACGGCGCCCTCGTTTCCCAGGAACAACGCAACCGGGTACTGCGCAACACCTACTGGCTGCTGGCGCTGAGCCTGCTGCCGACGGTGCTGGGCGCCTGGATCGGCGTCAGTACCGGCATCACGCGCAGCCTGACCGGCGGCTTGGGCCTGATCGTGTTTTTCGCCGGCGCCTACGGCTTCATATTCGCCATCGAAAAAACCAAGAACTCGGCTGCCGGCGTGCCGGTCTTGCTGGCCTTCACCTTCTTCATGGGCCTGATGCTGTCGCGCCTGCTCGGTTTCGTGCTCGGGCTGAAAGGCGGCAGCGACCTGGTGATGACCGCCATGGGCGGCACCGCCGGCGTGTTCTTCGTCATGGCCACTTTGTCCAGCGTCATCAAGCGCGACCTCTCCGGCATGGGCAAATGGCTGTTTGCCGGCGCGGTGGTGGTTCTGGTCGGCGGTGTCATCAACGTGTTCGTGGGCTCGACCATCGGTATGCTGGCCATCAGCACGCTGTGCCTGGGCGTGTTCAGCCTGTACATGTTGTACGACTTGAAGCGGATTCTGGACGGCGGCGAAACCAACTACATCAGCGCCACGCTGGCGCTGTACCTGGACATCTTCAACGTGTTCCAGAGCCTGCTGGTCATTCTGGGCATCACCAGCAGCGACTGAACCGGCGCCGCCCAGCCACCCACCCAAGCCAAAGGCCCTGCGCGCAGGCTCTTTGGCTCTTTGGCTCTTTGGCTTTTCGCCGCCGCCCGTCACGTTACAATTCTTGGTTCCTGACGGTGGCTGTAGCTCAGTTGGTAGAGTCCCAGATTGTGATTCTGGTCGTCGTGGGTTCGAGTCCCATCAGCCACCCCACCGAACAATTGACTGCCGTGGTAATGAGAACTGGCCTCGTGGGCATTTGACGCCTAGCGTCAGCTTCTTCACTGCACCCTCACGTTCCCTGAACGCATGGCGCTTCTTTTGGCGCAAGCTGCGTTCGTTGCCGAACGCCAGCCAAAGTTCTGAGCGCGCCAACCAGCAGGCATGACCAGCTCCGAAGAAAAACAGCTTGCAGGAGTCGCAAAGAAAGGCAACGCTGTGCTGGCATCCTCATGCCAGCACAGCGTACGTTTCTGTCCTTGAAGTCGCCGACAATTGGGCAGTGATGGTTTTCTAAAACGGAATGTCGTCGTCCATGTCGTCGAAGCCCGACGATGGCTTGGCTGCAGGGGCAGGGGCAGGGGCAGGGGCGCTGCGCGGCGCGGCGGCGCGCGGGGCGGGTGCGGTTCGGCTCGGCGCATCGTAGCCATCGCTGCCGCCATCGCCCGCCGGGCCGCCCATGCCCTGGCGGCTGCCCAGCATTTGCATTTGATCGACGCGAATTTCAGTGCTGTAGCGATCCTGTCCGGTCTGCTGGTCTTGCCACTTGCGAGTGCGGATGCTGCCTTCGACATAGACTTGGCTGCCCTTGCGCAGGTACTGGCCGACGATTTCGGCCAGCCGGCCATTGAACACCAGGCGGTGCCATTCGGTGTGTTCGCGCGGCTCGCCGCTTTGCTTGTCCTTCCACTTGTCGGTGGTGGCCAGCGTCACGTTGGCCACTTGGTCGCCGTTGGGAAAGGAGCGCATCTCGGGGTCGCGCCCAAGATTGCCGACGAGGATGACTTTGTTGACGGAGGCCATGGCAGCTTTCGGTGGTGGTCAGTGCGGAAAATTTCAACCCGCCATTTTGCCGTAAGGCCGCACCGCCGCGCCTTGCACTCGTTTACCGCCCGCCGCGCGTGGAATTGAAAGGCTTCGATGATGGCGGCACGATCTGCGCCCAGCCCAGAATCAGCCACAACGCCGCCAGCGTCGCCGTCGCCACGAACACCGCCGGCGGACCGAAGCCCTTGACCAGCCAGCCGCCCAGCGCGCCGCCGGCAAACAGGCCCAGCGATTGCAGGGTGTTGTAAACCCCCAGCGCCGCGCCGCGCGCCTGCGCCGGGGCCAGGCGCGAAATCAGGCTGGGCTGCGTGGCCTCCAGCAGGTTGAAAGCGGTGAAAAACAAAAACATCAGCGCGCCCAGCGTCCACAAGCTTGGCGCGCGCGGCGACGCCAGCAGCAGCGCCAGTTGCACCAGCAGCAGCAGCGCAATGCCAAAGCGCAGCACCAGCCGCAACTGGCCGCGCCGCTCGGCGGCGAACAGGCCGCCCAGCATCAGGAACGAGGCCAGCACCGCCGGCAGGTATACATGCCAATGCAGCGACTTCTGCAGCCCGGCCTGCACCAGCAGCGCGGGCACCACGCCCCACATCGCCATCTGCACGGTATGCAGCACGAACACGCCCAGGTTCAGCCGCCACAGGTTCGGGTGTTTCCACACGTCGGCCAGCCGGCCGCGCGGCTGGCCGGCATGCCGCGCCGGTTCGGGCGGCGTGGCCAGCAGCACCAGGGCAATGCCCGCCACCGACAGCGCCGCCGTCAGCCAGAACAGTCCCGTCAGGCCAAAAACCCCGGCCAGCGGCGGCGCCACCACCAGCGACAGCGCGAACATGCCGGCGATGCTCATGCCCACCAGTGCCATGCCCTTGGTGCGCACCTCGTCGCGCGTCAGGTCGGCCAGCAGCGCCGTCACTGCCGCCGATATAGCACCCGCGCCCTGCACCGCGCGCGCCGCCACCAGCATGTGCACGCTGCCGGCCAGCGCCGCCAGCACGCTGCCCAGCGCGAACACCACCAGACCCAGCACGATCACTTTTTTGCGCCCCAGGCGGTCCGACGCCAGGCCCAGCGGCGCCTGCAGCACCGCCTGCGTCAGGCCGTAGATGCCCATCGCCAGGCCGATCAGCGCCGGATCGTTGCCGCCGGGCAGTCGCGCCGCCTCCAGCGCGAACACTGGCAGCACCAGAAACAGCCCCAACATGCGCAGCGCGAAGATGCCCGCCAGCGACAGGCTGGCGCGCCGCTCGCCGGGCGTCATGGCGCGGGAGGAAGAAGCGGGCTGAGCGGGAGAAACGGTGGCAGGCATTGGATGCGACTTGGGCGGCGGCGAAATTGGCCGGGCGCCATTTTCCGTCATGCTCCGTCAGTGTGCTGACGCGCTTTATGCGGCAAGAGCCACCGACGAGTTCATTTTCCCGCTGTTATCGGTAAGAAATGATGCCAGCAATACGCACGCCGCGGGTCTGTCTCCGGCTATTGAAGCGGGAGAACCCCCGGCGCTGCAGGTGGATGGCTGGCGGTAGCGATCACGGCGCCAGCCCCACGGTCATGCCGCCGCACACGTACACGACCTGGCCGGTAATGAAACCAGCGCGTGCATCGAGCAGCGAGGCCACCTGGTGCGCCACCTCGAACGGCTGACCCATGCGGCGCAGCGGGATGGCGTCCAGAATGCGCTGCGTGCATCGTGCGCGAAGGCGTGCTGTCGCACTGCATCGCTCGGCAGGTGGGCAGCCACCCCGTGCAGGTGTTGGTGATCCAGGTCGGTACGCTTCAGCCGCTGGGCGTGGGCGCGGCGGGGCTGGCGCTGCTGTCGGCGCTGTCCGATGCGCAGGTCGATGCCATCGTGGCCGCCAACGCGACCGAACTGCCGCGCTACGGCGGCATGACCGCCGAGCGCATGCGCCTGCTGATCCGCGCCACGCGCGAGCGCGGCTGGTCCGTCATCGGCAACCACGCCACGCGCAACGTTCTTGCCGTGGGCATGGCGGTGCGCAATGCGCGCGGCGAACCGGTGGCGGCCATCAGCGTGGCGACCACGCAGGCACGCATGCCGCGCGAGCGCCAGCAGTTGATCGCGCGCGAGATCGGGCAAGCCATCAAGACCTTTCTGCCTCATGGACTTTAAGAGCCTGTTCAGTGTCTTTTCGCCGTCGCGCAGACACCTTTTCGGGATGGGATGCAAGACCGCGCCCGCAGCCACCGTTGCCAGCCTATGCCCGCCGCCAGCCACTTCCGCCGGCACAAACAAACACCAGCGTAAACACCCCCGAAACCCGATAATGGCAAGTTGCCCTTCATTGCAGGGCCGTAACTTCTCTACATGACCGATCTTCCCCGACCGCTGCCTGGGGCGGACGCTGGCGACGGCCTGCCGCTGGCGGCGGCCTTGCGCGCGCCGCGCATCAGCGTTCGCGGCGCGCGCACGCACAACCTGAAGAACATCGACCTCGACATCCCGAAGGACGCTCTGGTGGTCATTACCGGCCTGTCGGGGTCGGGCAAGTCGTCGCTGGCGTTCGACACGCTGTATGCCGAAGGCCAGCGCCGCTACGTCGAGAGCCTGAGCGCGTATGCGCGGCAGTTTCTGCAATTGATGGACAAGCCCGACGTGGACTTGATCGAGGGTCTGTCGCCGGCCATTGCCATCGAGCAGAAGGCCACCAGCCACAACCCGCGTTCCACCGTCGGCACCGTGACCGAGATTCACGACTACCTGCGCCTGCTGTTCGCGCGCGCGGGTACGCCGCATTGCCCCGACCACGGGCTGCCGCTGGCGGTGCAGACCGTCAGCCAGATGGTGGACCACGCGCTGGCCCTGCCCGAGGGCGCGCGGCTGATGATTCTGGCGCCGGTGGCGCGCGAAAAAAAAGGCGATTTCGCCGATTTGTTCGAGCAGATGCAGGCGCAGGGCTACGTGCGTTTTCGCGTCGATGGCCGGATCGTCGAGGCGCAGGAGCTGCCGCAACTGAAGAAGGCGGGCAAGCACGACATCGACGTGGTCATCGACCGCCTGAAGGTACGGCCCGACGCCGCCGCGCGGCTGGCCGACAGCTTCGAGGCGGCGCTGCGGCTGGCCGACGGGCGCGCCATCGCGCTGGAGATGGCCGGCGAGGCCGGCGCGCCCGGCAAGGAGCACCTGTTCAACAGCAAGTTTGCCTGCCCGGTATGCGGCTATTCGATTGCCGCGCTGGAGCCGCGCCTGTTCTCCTTCAACGCGCCCGCCGGCGCCTGCCCGGCATGCGACGGGCTGGGCGTGGTGGAAGCGTTCGAGGCCGAGCGCGTGGTTGCCTTTCCGTCGCTGAGTCTGGCCGCCGGCGCCATCAAGAGCTGGGACCGGCGCAACGCACACTATTTTTCGCTCATCGAGGGGCTGGCCAGGCACTACGGGTTTGACGTGGAAACGCCGTTTCAGGACTTGCCGCCGCCGGTACAGCGCGTCATCCTGCATGGCTCGGGCGACGAGGAAATCAAGTTCAGCTACACGATGGGCAGCGGTCAATTCGAGGGCCGCAAGGTGGTCAAGAGGCACCCGTTCGAGGGCATCTTGCCGAACATGGCGCGCCGCTGGCGCGAAACCGATTCCGCCGTGGTGCGCGAGGAACTGGCGCGCTACCGCGGCCACCAGCCCTGCGCCGACTGCGGCGGCGCGCGCCTGCGCCGCGAAGCGCGCCATGTGCGCAT
>WRJY01000167.1 GCA_009778355.1 Desulfovibrionaceae bacterium
GGTTTTTCGGCGATGACCAGTGTTTTCATGACGCTCTTTAGAATCCGGTGTTCTCACGCGCGCGCGCCCACGCACGCATACGCATGAATTCAACATAGCAAACTTTTGTCGTGACCAGCAAATCTTCCGTCAAACCGCCGGCCCCGGGCCGCCGCATCCAGGTGCGCCGCTCCGGCGTGCATGGCAAGGGCGTGTTCGCGCTGGTGGACATTCCCAAGGGCGAGCGCATCATCGAATACGTGGGCGAAATCATCAGTTGGGACGAGGCCCAGCGCCGCCACCCGCACGACCCTGGCGACCCCAACCACACCTTCTACTTTCACGTTGACGAGCAGCACGTGATCGATGCCCTGTACGGCGGCAACGCCTCGCGCTGGATCAACCACAGTTGCGGCCCCAACTGCGAAGCCGACGAGCAGGACGGGCGCATCTTCATCAAGTCGCGGCGCAAGATCAAGGCCGGCGAGGAACTGAACTACGACTACGGCCTGGTCATCGACGAGCCGCTCACGCCCGAACTCAAGGCCGAGTACCCGTGCTGGTGCGGCAGCCGCCAATGCCGCGGCACCCTGCTGTCGTCGGACCTGGAAACCGCCGAAGGTCAAGGCAAAAAGAGCGCTCGCCGCGGCAAGAAGGCGCGCGCATGACGTTCGCGGCGCATGGAACATAAAGGCGCCAATGGCCGCGCAGCGGGGGAGCGCGGAAGCCGCGCTACCCTGGCCCTGCGCTGGCCCGTGGCCGCGCTGGCCGATGCGCTGGCGCCGCACCTGCCGGGCTGCCAGGTCGAAGTGCTGGCCGAGGTGGATTCCACCAACAGCGAACTGATGCGCCGCGCCCATGCCGCGCCCGTGCTGCTGGCGGCTGAAGCGCAAACCGCCGGGCGTGGCCGCCTGGGGCGCGGCTGGCGGGGCGGCAATGGCGAGGTGGGCAGCGCGCTGACCTGCTCGCTCGGCCTGCCGCTGGCCCCGCGCGACTGGTCCGGTCTGTCGCTGGCCGTGGGGCTGGCGCTGGCCGAGGCGCTGCACCCCGGCATCCGCCTCAAATGGCCCAACGACCTGTGGTGGCAGGGCCGCAAACTGGCCGGCATCCTGATCGAGACGGCGGGTGCCAGCGGCGCGCAGGCCGCGCGCTACGCCGTGATCGGCTTGGGCATCAACCTGGCGCCGCTGGGCGGCGAAGGCTTTGCCACCCCGCCGGCCTGGCTGCGCGCGCTGCTGCCGGGCATCGACGCGCCTGGCGCGCTGGCCCGCGTGGCCGGCCCGCTGGCGCAGGCCGTGCGCGCCTTCGAGCGCGAGGGCTTCGCGCCGCTGGCCGAACGCTTCAACGCCCGCGACGCGCTGGCCGGCCAGCCGGTGCGGCTGTCCGATGGCGTCGAGGGCGTGGCGCTCGGCGTCGGCCCCAATGGGGCGCTGCGGGTGCGCACGAGCGCCGGTTTGCGCGAAATCACCAGCGCCGAGGTCAGCGTGCGTTTGCGGCCATCATTTGGTGACGGAGGCGGGCGATGATGGGCCGGCTGCTGATCCTGCTGATCGTCGCCAACCTGGCGTGGGCGGCATGGTCGCAGGGCTGGCTGCACGGCGGCGCCCGGCAGCAGGCCGAACCGGAGCGGCTGGAGCGCCAGATACGCCCCGAAGCCGTGCAAATCCAGCCGCTGCCGGACGGGGCCGCGAGCAGCCCGGTCGAACCGGCAGCGCCTCCCGCCCAACCCCAACGCAGCGATGCTTCTGAACCCGCCGCGCCGCCGGTCGAGCCCGCCGCGCCCGCCAGCGCGCCGGCATCAGACCCGCAGGCCGGCAACATCAGTGTTCACGGCATTTGCCTGCAAGCTGGCGTTTTTGACGACAAGCAGATCGAGGCCGTGCGCCGCGCCGCCGCGGCCGAACTGCCCGCCGGCAGTTGGCGCATCAGCCAGGTGCCGCGGCCCAGCCGTTGGATGATCTATGTCGGCAAGCTGGCCGACGCCGATGCCGTGCGCGTCAAGCGGGTTGAATTGCGCGCGCTGGGCGTCGATTCCGACCACCCCAGCGCGGCGCTGGAGCCCGGCCTGTCGCTGGGCCGCTTCGTCAGCGAGGATGCGGCCCAGCGCGGGCTGGCCGATCTGGGCCGCAAGGGCGTGCGCGGCGCGCGCGTGGTGCAGGAGCGGCGCGACGCCCCCGCCTACGTGCTGCGCCTGCCCGAAACCGATGCCGCCCTGCGCCAGCAAGCGGCGCGCGCCATGCGCGGGGCGCTGGGGAGCAAGGAATGGCGGGTGTGCGAATAGGTTCACCCCCAGGCTCCACTTGCTTCGCAATGTTTCGCCTCCCCCCTCAAGGGGGCGCGCCCACTGGCCGGGGGAACCCCGGCCACGGGCGCCTTGGTACGGCCTGCTCCGCGGCCTTTGGTCTCTTTCTGCTGTGTTCGCTGAGGGCGATGGGTAATCCAGTGAATTGTGCTGTGCGCAACCAACCGCAGGTTATGCTTGCCGAACCGCTGCCAGAAAGATCAGGAGAAACCGCCATGCCCCTCAAGCTCTACTACGCCACCGGCGCTTGTTCGTTCGTGCCGCACGTCATGCTGGAACTGGCCGGGGCCACGTTCGAGCCGGTGGCCGTGAAGCTGCACAAGGCCGAGCACCTGAGCCCTGAATACCTGGCCATCAACCCGCGCGCGCAGGTGCCGGCGCTGGCCGATGGCGGCGAGGTCATCACGCAGATCATGGCCATCGTCACCTACATCGACGCCCGGTTTCCTGAAAGCTGCTTCATCCCCAAGGAGCCGCTGGCGCGCGCCCGTTTCGTCGAGATGCTGGCGTGGATGAACAACACCGCGCACCCCACCTTTACCCACATCTTCAAGTCCGAGAAGTTCACCGACGATCCGGCAGCGCAGGCGGCCATCAAGCGCCACGCCACCGGCCAATACCGATTGCTGCTGGGCGAATTGCAGGCCCTGGTGACCAAGGCGCGCGCCGCCGGCAGCGACTGGCTGGGCGGCGTGCACTGCGGCCCGCTGGACGCCTACGCGCTGACCTTGCTGCGCTGGGGCACGCTGGCCAGCATCGCCCCCGACGACCACCCCGAGCTGTGGGCCCACGCCCAGCGCACCGCCCAGGCGCCCGCGGTGGCGCGCGTCATCGAACGCGAGCGGCTGCGGCTGGACATGCGCCAGCCGGCGGGGTGACGTCAATCCCCTGACGGAAACCGCACCGTGAACAGCGCCCCCGGCGGGTGCTGGCCGGGGCGGGCGTCGTCCACGCTGACCTGGGCGCCGTGGCGGTGGGCGATTTCGCGCACCAATGGCAGGCCGAGGCCGGAGCCATCGACGTTGGTGCCGAGCACGCGGTAAAACGGCTCGAAGATGCGCTCGCGTTCCGGCGCGGGGATGCCGGGGCCGTTGTCTTCGACCTGCACCGCCAGCGCGCGGCTAAACGGGTCGCAGCGCACGCGCACCGTCACCACGCCGGGCTGCCCTGGCGTGCTGGGGGTGTAGAACAGGGCGTTGTCCACCAGGTTGCGGATCATTTCCTTGAGCAGCGTCGGGTTGCCCAGGTGCGTGCAGCCGGACGCGCCGGATTCGGGGCCTTCGTAACCCAGGTCGATGCGGCGCTCCAGCGCGCGCGGCACGGCGTCCTGCACCACCTCGATGGTGAGCTGCGCGATGTCGCACGGCTGGCGCGTCAGCGCCGCGCCGCCGCCTTCGGCGCGCGCCAGCGCCAGCAGTTGATTGACGGTGTGCGTGGCGCGCATGCTGGCGTGGCCGATCTGGCGCAGCGACTGCTTCAAATCCTCGGCGGTAGTGCCCTGGCGCTGCGCCAGGTCGGCCTGCATGCGCAGCCCGGCCAGCGGCGTCTTGAGCTGGTGCGCAGCGTCGGCCAGAAAGCGTTTCTGGGTGGCGACGGAATGCTTGAGCCGCATGAGCAGGTCGTTGACCGAGGCGACCAGCGGGCCGACTTCCTGCGGCACGGTGCTTTCGTCCAGCGGCGACAGATCGTCGGGGCGCCGGTTGCGGATGCGCGCCTCCAGCTCCGACAGCGACTTGATGCCGCGCACCAGCGCCAGCCACACCAGCAGAACGGCCAGCGGCAGGATGGCGAACTGCGGCAGCATCACGCCCTTGATGATCTCGGCGGCCAGCACGCTGCGCTTTTCGCGCGTTTCGGCCACCTGCACCAGCACCGGGCCGAGCGCGCCTTCGACCGGCACCCACAGGCTGGCCACGCGCACCGGCAGGCCGTGGAATTCGGCGTCGCGCAGGCTCGGCTGGCCGCCGCGTTCGCCCAGGCCCGGATCGCGCGGCGGCGCGGGCAAATCGCGCTCGCCCAACAGCACCTCGCCGCCGCCGCCAAGCACCTGGTAATAGACGTTGTCGGCGTCGTCGGCGCGCAGCAGTCCGCTGGCCTGCTGCGGCAGCGTGAAGCGCGCCTGCGGCTGCGGCCCGATCTGAACCAGTTGCGCCAGCGTTTGCACGTTGTAGATGAGCGCGCGGTCGAACGGCTTGTTGGCCAGGTTCTGCGCCACCAGCCAGGTCAGCGCCAGGCTCACCGGCCACAGCAGCAGCAGCGGCGTGAGCATCCAGTCCAGGATTTCGCCGAACAGCGAGCGGTGGGCGCGCTGGAAAATCACGTCAACCCTGGATTTTTTCCAGGCAGTAGCCCAGGCCGCGCACCGTGGCGATGCGGATCGGGCCTTTCTCGATCTTCTTGCGCAGGCGGTGGATGTACACCTCGATGGCGTTGTTGCTGACCTCTTCGCCCCATTCACACAGGCGCTCAACCAGTTGCTCCTTGCTGACCAGCCGGCCCGAACGTTGCAGCAGCACCTCCAGCAGGCCCAGCTCGCGCGCCGACAGCTCGATCATTTTGCCGTCGATGCTGGCCACGCGGCCAGTCTGGTCGTACTCCAGCGGGCCGTGCCTGATGGTGGCCGAAGCGGCGCCCATGCCGCGCCGCGTCAGGGCGCGCACGCGCGCTTCCAGCTCTTGCAGGCTGAAGGGCTTGGCCATGTAGTCGTCGGCGCCGTAGTCCAGGCCCTTGACGCGCTCTTCCACGCTGTCGGCGGCGGTCAGGATCAGCACCGGCAGCGTCTGGCCGCGCGCGCGCAGTTTTTTCAGCACCTCCAGCCCGTGCATTCTGGGCAGGCCCAAATCAAGGATCAGCAGGTCGAATTCGGTGTTGGTCAGCAGCGCAGCGTCGGCCTCGGTGCCGCTGGCCACACGATCGACCGCCGCGCCCGAATCGCGCAGAGTGCGCATCAGGCCATCGGCCAGAACCTGATCGTCTTCAGCGATGAGGATGCGCATGGAATGTTTCCTTTTGTTTCACCACCGCAAATTCTAGGAACAAAAGGCCGCCAAGGGACCACGCCAGTTGTTCGCACTGACCGTTTTTTGCCGTATCAATGGCTCACGCAGGTGCATGTACCTCAGTTCCGGGGCGCCATCACATGGCGGCCTCGTTGCTCACGGCGGCGCTGAATTCGGTTTCAGCCTGCAATGGCTGCCGATCAGCCGGTTCGCTCAAGCTGGGGCAAGCGCAGAGCAGCCCTGGTAGTTGAACCTAAAAACGGCAGTTGACCGCTTATTTGCCCTCGTAACCTCTTATGAACACCGAGGTTTTTGACTTAGCTCGACCTCACCATTT
>WRJY01000168.1 GCA_009778355.1 Desulfovibrionaceae bacterium
CTTTGCGCGAACAGATCGCACAGCAAAGCGGCGGCGAGATCATGGGCACGAACAGACAACAGTTCTCGGCAATGATCGCGGACGAGACCAAACGGACGCGGGAGTTGATAAAGACCGCCGGCGTGGACTTGCTGCACTGAGAGCAGCGACACGGCGACCGCGCTACCCGTGCGCGGCTGCGTCTTTGCGCCTTTCCCCTGTGTGCCTTCATGGCATGGCCAGGTCGCGCAAGTCGACCAGTAAAACACCAGGAGGCGGACGTGGAACCGCTTCGGCGCGGGCTGTGGAACATTGCGCGGCAAGGCGCATCCCTGCCGGCGCGCCTTTGGATAGCGCGAACAGGCCCAAGCCTCTGGCTGGGCCGCGCCCTGCAAGGGAGCGGACGCGGCAGGTGCATAGCGCGCTCACCCAAATGGCGAGATCGATCGAAGTCAAAAACCTCTGTGTCCATAAGAGGTTCCGAGGGTAAACAAGCGCTCAACTGCCGTTTTTAGGTTCAATAATCCTCGTCGCCGCGCAGATCGCGCAGCCGCACGAAGGCCAGGGCGGCCATTACGGCGTCGTTCAGGGCGTCGTGGGCGTCGCGGGTGGGCAGGCCGAGGTCGGCCATGATGGTGGCAAAGCGCAGGTCGATGTCGGCCTGGTCGTGCTGTTGGTAGGGGGGCAACTGGCGGAATTTGTAGTCGTAGTAAAGCTGCGAAACCTCGATCTTCGGCTGCGGCAGCCCGATGCCCAGCAAGGGCTTGACGGCGCGGTTGATCATGGCGACGTCGAACTCCAGGTAATAGCCCACCAGGGGCCGCGCGCCGATGAAGTGCAGCAGTTGGCGCATGGCCTCGGGCGCCGGCAGGCCGGCGGCCACGTCCTGCTGGCGCAGGCGGTGGACGCGAATGCTTTCGGGCGACACGGCTTTTTCGGGCCGGATCAGCAGTTCCAGCCGCTGGCTGGTGAGGATGCGGTTGCCCTGGATGCGCACTGCGCCGATGGAGATGATTTCGTCGGTGCGCGTGTTCAGGCCGGTGGTCTCGCAATCCAGCGCCACCCACTCGCGCGCGGGCGGCGGGTCGAACAGAAAGCTCCACTCCGTGCCCTGCAACTGGCGTTGCCGCCGGTTCCGCTGGAACGAGTCGAACAGGCTCATGCGCGTTTCCAGGGTCAGATGGAACCGAGTTTGAAGCGGTGCCGCAACTGCGCCTTGAGCCGCTTGACCACGCCCAGCGCGTCCTTGAGCAGGTCGCGCTCCAGGGTGGACAGCGTTTTTGGATCGACTGCGCCCGACACCGGCTCGCCCTTGTCGATTTCGGCCAGCCCGGCCTGGAGCCGGATCGACATGAACAGTTGCAGGGCGTTGGTCAGCTCGCTGCCCATCGCCGGGCTGAGGGCCTGGGCCTCCACCAGCGCCGCGATGCGCGCCGTGGTGGCGGTTTCCTGCAGGCGGTGCGCCAGCGCCAGGCTGCGCACGCCGTGCACCAGCGGGAAGATGCCTTCTTTCTTCAGGTTCACGCGGTCGGCGGTGTCGCCGATCAGGCGCAGCCACCAGCCGCCGCCGCTGCCGCTGAACAGGTCGATGGCCGCCGCGAAGCGCGCCAGCATCACGTCGCTGTCGGTGGCCAGCGTCCACAGCGCATCGCGCACCTGCTCCAGCAAGCGCGCGTCGCCGGCCACGGCGTGCGCGTCCAGAAAAATGGCCAGGTTCATCAGGCTGTCGGGGTCTGGCATCACCAGCCATTGGCGCACGGCCTGGGCGAATGCCGACGCGGGCATGCGCCACGCCGGGTTGTTGAGCATGATGCGGCCCGGGCACGGCGGGTAGCCGAAGCGTTCCAGCGCGTCGGAAAATCGCTGGCAGATCGCTTCCAGGTCAGCCGGCGGCTGGTAGCCGTCGCGCAGGATCAGGGCGTTGTCCTGATCGGTCTTGAGCAACTGTTCGCCGCGTCCTTCGCTGCCCATGACGACCAGGCAACTGCCCGCCACCAAGTCGGGCGGCGCGATGAACTGCCAGGCGCGCTCGAACAGGCGCGCGTTCAAATCCTGCACCAGGCGCGCGATCAGCATCACGCGGGCGCCATTGCGGAATTGCCGCCGGATCATGCCGGTGACCTGCTGCGCGGCCTCGGCCAGTTCGTCGATGGTGGCGGCGTCGTCGATGCGCTGGCTGATGAGCATCGAGTGGTTGGACAGAAAGCTGAACAAGTCCAGCGCCTCCAGCACGCCCAGCACGCGCTCGCCCTCGGCCACCACCACGCGGTGGATGTGGTGGCGCACCATCACCGCCAGCGCGTCGCCCACCTGGTCGGACGGGCGCACGCAGATCAGCGACCAGTTGGCCAGTTCGCCGACGGCAATCCGATCGAGCGGCCGCTCCTGCAATATGGCCTGTTGCAGCGTGTTGGTGGTGAAGATGCCCAGCCGCGGCGGGTTGCTGGCGGCGTCTTGCACCAGCACGTTGGTGGTGCGCTCCTTCTGGAACAGGCGCACCACCGACACCAGATCGGTGGACGCATCGACGATGTGCGCGGGCCGCACGAAAGCCTCGTCCACGCGCGACAGGTTCAGCGATTGCATCTCGTCGCCGCGCTGGCGCTGGCCGGCGGCGCTCAGCTTGGCGCCGAGGTCGGAAAACAGCAGCGCGCCGAAGTCGGCATTGGCGGCAATCAAGTCCTTGATGGTCTGGCGCGCCAGCTCGTAGGCCAGCACCTCCTCGGTGGCCACGAAGCGGCTGCTCGTTTTGCCGGCCACCAGTCCGCGCCCGTCAAAGCTGTCGTCCGGCCCGTAGCTGGCTGCCAGCTCGTCGCCGTCGTATTGCGCCACGTTGCCCTTGATGATGACGAACAGATGGGTCGGCGCGGAGCCGACGTCCAAAATCACCTCATCGCGGCGAAAGTACGCCACGTCCACGTTGTCGCGCACCAGGCGCTGCTGCTCCTGCGTCAGGCAGTCGAACGGCGAGGCGGCGAAGTTGAAGGCATTGGGCATGGCGGGTACAGCGTACAGAACATCCAGTCAGTTTATTGGGCTCAGGCAACCTCGATGCCCGCGCGCAGCGCGGCCTTCATCACGGCGTCGCGCAGCGTCGGGTTTCTGGCCAGCGGGCCGCCCATGCGCGCGCCGATCAACGCGCCGGCCAGCCGGTCGCCGAACAGCAGCAGCGCGCGGTCACGGTCGCGCTGGCGCGACATCCACAGCAGGCCGTCGGCGTCGGCACACTGGCGGTGCAGCGCCTCGGCCCAGCGGGCGGTGAGCGGGTAGTCCCGCGCCGGGCTGGCGATCAATTCGCTTTTGGGGATTTTCAGGCGGTGCAGGCCCTCGCTGGTCAGGTCCACCAGCTTCAACTCGCGGCCCGGCGCGATCTGGCCGTGGCCGCGTTGCGCGAAGCCGTCCAGATCGACGAACTTGTCGGCGGCGTCGATCGGCACGTCGTGGAACACGGTCTCGAAGATGGCGCAATCCAGGGTCGAACCGCCGTACAGGTAGGGCATGATCTTGCCCGCAACGTCCCGGATCGGCGCGAAGCGGGTCGGCTTGCGCGGCTGCCCCGCGCCGTCAACGCCCGGATTGAAGCTTTCGGGCGCAAACGCCGTGTCGTGGATGACATGGATCACCCGCCCGGCAGGCCAGCGGTCGAACAGCGGGTTCAGCGGCGCAACCGGCGCGCGGCAGATCAAGCCGCGCTCTCCTCGGCGTCACGGCGGGCGGCTTCGATGACGGCTTGCGGGTCGCGCTCCAGCAGATCGACTGGACGGGCGCTGCCGGCCAGCCAGCCGTTACTGGACGTGAACCAGAGCGCCAGCTTCCACGGCGCCTTGCGGTCGCCGAAGGCTTCGAGCACCGGCTGAATGGCTTTGACCGGCTTGCCGTTCTCGAATTGAAAGGCGGGGAACACGTCGCGCTCGCGCGCGGTCTTGTCCGGGTGCGGCACGGCAAAGACCTGGCGGCGCTTGCGCCAGTTGTCGGCCAGGGCCGAGCGGTTGCTGGCCTGGGACTTGTTCATTTCGGCCAGTTGCTGCGCCGTGAAATAACCGAACTCGTTGAGCACGCGGGCGCGCCGGCTGGCCAGGCGCTGCGCCATCTCCGTTTCAGCCGCGCTGGGCGCGACCATGCGGGCGGCCATGAAATCGACCATTTCCTCCATGCGTCGCTGGCGCACGGCGGCGATCTTTTCGGACAGCAGGCGGTCCAGCAGCGGCAGCGAGGCCAGCAAGGTTCTGGAGGCCGCTTCGCTTGCCGCTTCGATCACGAAAGTCCGGCTTCCGCCTGGGCGGCGCGCGCCGCCGTCGCGGTAGGGATGCACGGTGAGCATGTCGCCGTGCAGCGTGGCCAGGGTGGCTTGATTCATGATGTGCGCTCCGTTGATTGAATATTACATCAACAGATCAAACAGGTCAAAATCGGCGCTTCCGCGCCACGCTACTTCGCCACGCTTGCCGCTGCTGCCCAGGCGCGGTCCAGCGCGGCGTCGCCCTGCAACTGCGCGCGCAGCATGGGCAGCGCGTCCAGCCCCCAGAACAGGCGCCCGTCCACGCCGTAAGTCGGCACGCCGAACACGTCGGCGGCGATGGCGGCATCGGTCTCGGCGCGCAGCGTTTGCTTCACGGCATCGCTGGCGGGGTCGAGCGCCGGGGCCAGCGTTTCAGTGAGCGCCTGAACGCGGGCCGGGTCGTCCGCCGCCGCGCCGCCGCGCCACACGTGGCGAAAGATGGTTTCGCACACGTAGCGATTGGGCGCCCCTTGCTTGGCGCAAGCGTGCGCCAGCCGCAGCAGCGCCAGCGGGTTGAACGGGTGCGCGGCGGGCCATTGCAGCGGCAGGCCAAGCTGCGCGGCCTGCCAGCTTGTGTGACGGCGGATCCAGTCGCGCTTGGGCGCAATCGCCACCGGCGCGACCTGAGCGTGGTGCTTGAGCAGCGCCGCGAACAGGATGGGGCGGTAGCGCACCTCGTAACCCAAGCCTTCGAGCGCTTGCGGCAGGCGCTCGAAGGCCAGATAGGCGTAGGGCGAGATGAAATCGAACCAGAAGTCGATGTGTTTCATGGGGGTTCCTTTGCCAGTGCCACGTCCGCCGCCGGCGCGCCGGTCAGGCGCTCCAAATCAGACGGAGTCAGCTTGAACACGCCGTGGGGGTGTCCGGCGGCGGCCCAGATTTCGTCGAAGCGGTACAAATCGCGGTCGATCAGCGTCACCGGCGGTTCGGCGTGCGCCACCGGCGACACGCCGCCGATCGAGAACCCCGTCTTCAGCTTCACGAACCCGGCGTCGGCGCGGCCAATCTTGCCGACCAGCGCCGCCACTTTTTTCTCGTCCACGCGGCGGTCGCCGCTGGTAATCACCAGCACCGCCGCGTCATCGCTCTTGCGACGGAAGATGATGCTCTTGGCGATCTGCCCAACGTCGATGCCCAGCGCATCCGCCGCCTGGCTGGCGGTGCGCGCGGCGGCGTTCAGCATGACCGGCGCATGCGCATGACCCGCCTCGCGCAGCGCTGCCATCACGCGCTGCACGCCTTCGGGCAGATCGTGCGGCTCCAGCGGCGAGTCAGACGGGTTCACCGTGCAAGCGCAAAAAGGTTGAGAAAAGTGCGGAAGTCTGGCGCAATTTTTCGCCAGTAAACGTCGTCCCACCAAAT
>WRJY01000169.1 GCA_009778355.1 Desulfovibrionaceae bacterium
AATTCGGCCGCGTCGAAAGGCTGCCCGGCCAGATCGGAAATGGCTTGCTCGATTTCTACGGCGTTCATGCGACATTGTGCCGGTTGCGCAAACAGCCCGCGGGCATCGCACACAAGCGCTTGTAACGCTTGCCCCTGCTTTCAACCTGAAAACGGCAGTCGAGCTCTTGCCATCTTCACGAAAGCCGCATGGGTATTAATATTCGCAGCTTCGATAACGCTCACCTCTTGGGTGACACCGCTACGCACTCGCCAGCAACGGCAGGCGCAGCTCGGCCAGGGCGCCGGTTGCGCCATCGGCATCGGGCGGGGCGTTGACCAGGGTCACGCTGCCCTGGTGCAGGGTGGCGATTTCGCGCACGAAGGCCAACCCAAGGCCGGTGCTGCGCTTGCCGGAGCCGGGGCGGGCCAGGGAGAAGAATTTGTCGAACACCTTGCCTTCGGCAAAGGCGGGCACGCCGGGGCCGTGGTCGCGCACGCTGATGCAGGCCATGCGGCCCGCGCGCGTCAGGCTGAGCGCGATGCCGCTGGCGCGGCCATTGCCGGCGGGAATGGAAAAATCGACCGCGTTGTCCAGCAGGTTGCCGATGGCGCGGCGCAGCAGGAAGGGGTCGCCCTCCACCGCCAGATCGCCTTCGGCGCGCACGTCGATGCGCAGCGCCGGCGCCTTGGCTCGCGCGCTGGCGGCCAGCTCTTGCAGCAGCGGGGCCAGCGGCACGCGCTGCTGGTCTTGCAGCAGGCGGCGGCTTTCCAGCGCGGTGAGTTCCATCATGCGGTCCACCACTTCTTGCAGGCGATGGGTTTCGCGAGCGATGCTGGCGGCAAAACGCTGCTGCTGACCGGCGGGCATGGACGGCTCTTGCAGCAGTTCGGCGGCGCCGCGGATGGCGGAGATCGGGCTTTTCAGCTCGTGCGTGAGCTGGCGCACGTAGTCCTGCACGTAGTTGCGCCCGGCGATGGCGTCGCGCACTTCCTGCACGGCGGCGCGCGTTTGCGCCCGCACGGCGCGCCAGGCGCGGCGCGGGCTGAAAACGCGGCGGCCCGCCTCGTTGCGCCACCAGGCGGTGCGCAGCGCGGCCAGCAGGTCGCTGGTGATGCCCAATGGCCGGATCAGCAGGAACGACAGCACGATGGCCAGCAGCAGCGCCGACAGGCCCGAGGCCAAGCCGACCGAGATGATGTTGCCGCGCGCATCGGCGACGAACTGGCCCAGGCTTTGCACCGGCTTGCCGACGCTGACCACGCCGACGATTTCGCCGTTCCAGCGGATCGGCGCGGCAACGTACATGACGCTGGTGCGCGCGTCCCGCGGCACGTCGCGCGTGGTGCGGGCGCCGTATTCGCCGCGCAGCGTGTTGCGCACGTCGCGCCAGGCGGAATAGTCCTGGCCCAGGCCGCGCCCGGTGGAGTCGTACACCACCGTGCCGTGGCGGTTGGTGACATAGGCGCGCAGTTCCACGCGGGTTTTGTGCAGGTTGTAAACCTGGGCCGAGAAACGCCGCGCGTACAGGTCGCGGAAGATGCCGCCAATGCGGTCCAGCGGCAGCGCGCCGGAGTCCACGTCCTGCTCGATGGCGGTGGCCAGCAGTTGCGCGGTTTCCACCAATCCTTCCTCGGCGGATTCGCGGTAGCGCGGATCCAGATCGGCCAGCAACTGGTACAGCAGCGCCGCCATGCCGATGGCATAGACCGCGATCAGCGCCAGGAAGATGCGGGTGCGGCGGGACATGAGGGATTCGGGTTCGTGAATCGCTGGCCCCCACCCTACCCTCCCCCAGAGAGGGAGGGGATGTGATTTCTTCTCCAGAGGGGGGAAGAAATCCTGCTCCTTCCCCCTCTGGGGGAAGGCCGGGATGGGGGCTTGCGGCGCAACCGGCGCATAGGCATGAAAACCGCTCTACAGCTACGCTTCGCGCAACGCATACCCCACGCCCCGCAAGGTGCGGATCGGGTCGTCCGCCGCCACCGCCCGCAGCTTGGCGCGCAGCGTTTTGACGTGCGCGTCCACCGTGCGGTCGAAGCTCTCGCCCGGATCGTCCCAGACGAGCTCCAGCAACTCGTCGCGCGTGAACACGCGGCCGGGCCGCTGGATCAGCGTGGCCAGCAAACCGTATTCGTAACGCGACAGCTCCAGCGCCTGTCCGTGGTAGCGGATCAGGCGGCGCTCCTCGTTCAGCGTGAAGGCGCCGCAGCGCCGATCTGCTTCATTTTTTATAGCTGAAGACGATGTGTTTTCGGGCGCTGCAACCGGTACGGTCTCAGCCGCCACGCTCGCCCGCTGGCTGCGCCGCAAGATGGTGCGCACGCGCGCCACCAGTTCGCGCGGCGAAAACGGCTTGGCAATGTAGTCGTCGGCGCCCAATTCCAGTCCGACCACGCGGTCGATTTCGCTGGCGCGCGCGGTCAGGAACACCACCGGCGCCACCCTGCCGCCCGGCAGCTCTTGCAGGCGGCGCAGCAAATCGAAGCCGTTCATGTCCGGCAAGCCGACATCCAGAATCGCCAGCGCCGGCGGCGCGGCGGCAAAGCGGTCGATGGCCTGGCGCGCGGTGGCGCACACCTCGGGCGCGAAGCCCTCGGACGCCAGCGCGTAGTCAATGGTTTCGGCAATGCCGGCCTCGTCCTCCACCACCAGAATGCGCGGCGCTGTCATGCGGTGAGGCCGGTGGCGTGGAACATGGTTAAATGATTTCGTCATTCACCGCCGCTGGCCCCCATCCTGCCCATTCCCCAGCGGGGAGGGTCGATGGCTCCTTCCCCCTCTGGGGGAAGGTTGGGATGGGGGCTCGCGGCGCAAAAATGTGCATGACTGAATAAACGCTCTAAGCCGCTTTTTTCTCCGGCAACTCGATCTTCACCTCCAGCACTTCCAGGTCGTCCTGGCGTTCGAGCTGCACCTTGATGTCCTTGGGGTCGATCTTGACGTACTTGCTGATCACGGCCACCAGATCGCGCTGCAAGTCCAGCAGGTAGTCGGGTTCGGCGGCGCTGCGGCCAGCGCGTTCGTGCGCCAGAATGATTTGCAGCCGCTCCTTGGCGACGCTGGCGGTCTTTTTTTTCTCGCCCAGAAAAAAGGACAGGAAAGACATGGTCTTACTTGCCTCCGAACAGGCGCTTGAAGAAACCGGGTTTTTCGGCCTCGATGAAGCGCATGGGCATGTTCCCGGCGCCCAGAAAACGCTCGACCACGTCCAGGTACGCGCCGGCCACGTCACTGCCCTGCAGGTGCACGGCGGGCAGGCCCTGGTTGGAGGCTTGCAGCACATCCTCGCTTTCAGGGATAACGCCGATCAGCTTGACGCGCAGAATGTCCTGAATGTCTTCCAGACTCAGCATTTGCCCGTCGGCCACGCGGTTCGGGTTGTAGCGGGTGATGAGCAGATGCTCCCTGACCGGCTCCTTGCCATCGATGGCGCGCTTGGTCTTGCTGCCCAGCATGCCCAGTATGCGGTCGGAGTCGCGCACCGAACTGACTTCGGGGTTGGTGACGATCAGCGCCTCGTCGGCGAAGTGCATCGCCAGCATGGCGCCAGTCTCGATGCCGGCGGGCGAATCGCAGACGATGTACTCGAAGTCCATGTCAGTCAGGTCGTTCAGCACTTTCTCGACGCCCTCTTTGGTCAGCGCCTCCTTGTCGCGCGTCTGGCTGGCGGCCAGCACGTACAGGTTGTCGCACTGCTTGTCCTTGATGAGGGCCTGGTGCAGGTTGGCTTCACCCTGAATCACGTTGATCAGGTCGTACACCACGCGGCGCTCGCAACCCATGATGAGGTCGAGGTTGCGCAAGCCGACGTCGAAGTCGATCACGGCGGTTTTGTGGCCCTTGAGCGCCAGACCGGAAGAAAACGCGGCGCTGGTGGTGGTCTTGCCGACCCCGCCCTTACCGGAAGTCACGACGACGATTTTTGCCATGTCGGAATCACCTTATCGAAATCGGTTCAAATAAAAGTTTGTCGCCCGCTTCGGTGGACAACAGCCGCACGCTGGCGGCCTGGCCCCAGACCTGCGGCGGCAGCGGCTCTTCGCTGGTGCGATAGACGCCGGCAATGGACACCAATTCAGGCCGCATATCGTGCGCGAAGATGCGCGCCGCGGGCCAGCCGCGCGCGCCGGCAATGGCGCGGCCACGCAACGGCGCATAGATGTGAACATGACCATCCGCCGCCACTTCGGCACCGGCGTTGACCATGGCCAGCACCACCAGATCGCCGCCCCGCGCATAAACCTGCTGGCCGGAACGCAGTGGCCGGTCGATCACCAACGCCCCAGGCGCCAAGGGTTCAGCCGCAGACGATGGCTCAGGCCGGGCGGCAGGCGGCGCGGCGGCATCAGACGCGCACGATGGCATTTGCACGCTGCCATCAGGCGCCAACAATAAACCCACGCTGACAGCGGCGGCTTGCTGATCCGGGCTGCCGCCGCGCACGGCCAGCAGACGCAAGCGGCGCTCGTGCAACAACTCGCCCAGCCGCTGAAAGTCGATCGAGGCGCCGACGTGCTCATCGCCCAGCGCCGACAGATCCAGCACCACGGCGTCGTCTTCAAAAAAGTCGGGCGTGTCGCCGTACCGCGCGGTCAGTTCATCAGACAGTGCGTCGAGGTTGGGCGACTTCAGGCGCAGCGCCAGCAAGGCAAGGCTGGCGCTCTTGATATCGAAAGTGCTGGAACTGCGGCCGGCAAGGGCAACGGACATGGCGGACGCGAACGGCAAACGGTGAAATTGTCCTGCACAAGCGCAGGGGCTGGAAGGCTGGCCGATCTTAACAGGCGATACCAGCCAAAACGGCACAAAAAAGGTTACGGAGTGTGACCAGCTTCCGGCGGTTTGGCGTTGACTTGTCTTTCTTTCTTTCTTTTCAATACCGTAGTCGTAGTAGTAGGTGTACTGCCGTTTTGTGGGTAAGCATGAATTCTTTCGTTGTGGCAAGAACTTGCGGGTGTCTTGCGGTTGTGGGAAAGACAGGGCCAAGCCTGTCCGCCCGGTTGAACAACTTGCCGCTGCTGCCGCTGCCTGTGGACAAGCGGGCACTTATGCCGGAGCCATCCACAGACTTACCAGGGCCGGGGCGTGCGTGATTGGGCTGGCCAGCGTGGTTCGCCCAGCGCGTCGAAGACCTTTTTCTGCTTCGGCGTGAGCTGGCCGTAGAAGGCGATGGCGGCGTCGATGTACTGCTTCATCCGCGCATCGCTTTCGATGCGGTGTTTTTCCAGCAGGTCCATGCGCTCTGGCGCACTGAGCTGGTCGAAATCGTCGCGCAACAGGGGCGGAAGCTGGGTGGGCGGTTGCAGGGCCGTGGCGTAGGCAGTCCAGGCGCTTTCTTGCTCGGACGTGATTTTCAATTGGTTCTTTAGGTAGGCCATGCGGCGGGCATGACGCTCGGCTATCGAGGCCAGATCCGTTCGATTGCCGGGACGGGAATGGGCCGGGTTGCCGGCGGGCGCGGATGAAGGCGGCGCGGGCTGGGCCAAGGCGAGCGTGCTTGCAATGGTGAGCGCGGCGATCTGTAGCAGGCGGTAAGGCGTGCGTGTCATGTGGACTCTTGTATGGATGCCTCCCGGCAATAGGTAGAAACCCGCATTGGTGTTGTGAAGAAGTCGGCTGCTGCCTTGTATCCGGCCTTGCGTGT
>WRJY01000170.1 GCA_009778355.1 Desulfovibrionaceae bacterium
ACCGCGCGGGGCGCTCTTATGGGGCGGTTTTCTCGGACGCGGCGGGCAAGCGGGGGGCCACACTTGCCGCCAGCAAGGGCATGGGCCTCCGCAAAGGGGACGCTCATATAGAGCTTGCCGAAGTCCTGCGCCGGCCAACGACCAAGCTCGGTCTGAACGGTGATGAAAATTTTTAACGCGAATTGGAATGATTCATCCAGGCGGCGCGGCGCCCGCCTGCCCCAGCTCAGCCGCCACGCGCTCGAACACTTCACGCGCCTGCGCCAGGTCGAAGTCTTCGTGCTGGCGCTTGCGCACGCCGAACTGCTGCAACTGGTAATGGCGGCCGGCGGCGATGCCGTGGCGCGCCAAGCTGGCCTTGACGCACACCAGCGGGCAGCCGTCCAGGGCAACGATGGGCCGGCCCGAGCGCATGAGCTTGAGCAGCGAGGGCACGTCGCCGCCGATGCCGGCGATGCACGACATTTCAGCAAGGCCGCGCCGGCTGAGCTGCAAGGCCACGTGGTTGGCCAACTGCGCGGCGCTGGAGCAGCCCGAGCAGGCATAGACCAGCGGCAGCGAGGCGGGCAGTTTCATCCGCGGCCCCGGACGGTGGCGCGCACGCGCTCCAGCAGCGCGCCCGGGCGCAGTTGCCGCGGGTCGAACACGGGCAGTTCCAGCGCGTCGAGCGCGTTCTTGACCACCAGCCCGAGTTCCGTGTCGCCTTCCATCGAAAGGCGGCGGTCGAAGAACAGCGTGTCGGGGTCTTCCTGCCGCCGCGCGAGCTTCAGAAAGTCGTGCGCCGCGGCGGCGATGGTGAGGTCGGTCTGCTCGCCCCAGCGCCCGGGCGTGAAGCGTTGGCCTGACCAGCTCACGTCGAATTTGGATTGCGCGTCGCGCACGTGGATGCGCAGCCGGCGGCCATGCAGATAGCCCAGCGTGTCGGCGGGCAGCCGGGACGCCAGCACGGCGTTGAGCGCCGCCGCCAGCAACATGGAGCCGGGATATGGCGGCAGACGCGCCAGCAGCGCGCCAACGGGCGCGGGCAGCGCCAGGGTGGGGGATTGGGTTTTCATCGGACAAGCTCCATTCCGGGCCGGCCATGCCAATAGCCGTTGCAGGCGGCGCCGGGCATCAGCGGTTCGAGCCGCTCGCGCGCGTCTTGCGGCGCGAGTTCGCCGGCGCAGGCGGCGCGAAAGATTTCGATCACTTCGGCCATGTGCCGCGACTGCGGACTCAGGCGCAACACGTCCACGCCGATGGCACGCAAGCCGGCGATCTGGTCCGCCAACTGATGGACGCGGGCCGATTGCGTCTGCGTGCCGTTCAGGGTGAGGAAGGGTTCGTCCTCGCGCGTGCGCAGCGCCAAACCGTCGGGATAGGCGATGCAACTGAAAGCGCAGTCGTCCTTGGGCAGGTTGTGGTGGCGCGCGGTCATGCAGCGGGCCGAAAAAGCCAGCGGCATACGGCCATAGGCAAATACCTCGGTCTCAAGCCCGGCGGGCCGGCTCTGCTGCATACAAGCCAGGTCGTCGCGCCCGATTTCCAGCGGCGCGACCCAGCGCCGCGCGCCCAGGCTGGCCATCCAGGCCAGCGAGGCCGGGTTGTAGAGGTTCAGATGCGGCCCGGCAACGAAAGGCTTGCCGCGCGCGCGGCTCACGGCGCCCATGTCGCCGGCCTCCACCAGGTAATCAGTCTGCCCGGCCAGCTTTTGCATGGCCGCCACTTCGGAGCCCGATTCCAGCAGCACCTGCGTGGACAGCGCTACCTCCTTGCCGGCGGCGCGCAGCGCGGCAGCAATGTCCAGCCAGTCGGCGCCGCGCAATTCGCGCCGGCGCGAGCAGACGGTTTCGCCCAGGTACACGATATCGACCGGCGCGCGCGCCATGGCTTCGTAAAAGGCCAGAACCGCGTCGCGCGGCCAGTAGTACAGCAGGGGGCCGAGGGAGAGCTTCATCGGCTTCATCATTTCCAGGGACGGTGATAGGCGCCCAGCGTGTGCTGGCGGCCTTCGGCGACTTCGTCGAGTCGCGCCATCCAGACCGCGCGCGGCGTGTAGCGGTGCGGGTTGGCCACGCACTGGTCGATGGCATCGCGCCACACCTGCGTGACCTGCCCGACGTAGGCAGGGCTGCGCTGGCGGCCTTCGATCTTGATGGCGCGCACGCCGATCTTCATCAACTGCGGCAACAGCTCCAGCGTGTTGAGGCTGGTCGGCTCCTCGATGGCGTAGTAGTTGTGCTCGTCGCCAACGTCGAACCGGCCCTTGCACAGCGTGGGGTAGCCGGCCTTCTCGCCCTCGGCATAGCGGTCGATCAGCACGCCGTTCAGGCGCGATTCGCGCCCCGCCGGCGTTTCCTGCCAGCGCACCGCCTTGGCGGGCGAGCAAACGCCGTGCGTGTTGGGCGCTTCGCCGGCAACGTAGGACGACAGCGCGCAGCGCCCTTCCACCATCACGCACAGGCTGCCGAAGCCAAACACCTCGATCTCCACCGGCGTGCGCTCGACCAACTGCTGCACCTGCGCCAGCGACAGCACGCGCGGCAGCACGGCGCGCGAAATGCCGAACTGCTCGCGGTAAAAATTGATCGCCTCGTAATTGGTGGCCGAGCCTTGCACCGACAGGTGCAGCCGCAATTGCGGGTAACGCCGGGCTGCGTACTGCATCAGCCCCGGGTCGGCCAGAATCACGGCATCGACGCCCAAATCCACCGCCTTGTCCAGGCCGCTTTGCCAAGGCTGCGCGGTGCCAGCCTGGGGATAGGTGTTCAGGGCCATCAGCACCTTGCGCCCGCGCTCGTGTGCATAACGGATGCCGCTGGCAATGGCCGCCTCGTCGAAATTCAGACCGGCGAAATTGCGCGCGTTGGTGGCGTCGCGCAAGCCCAGATAGACGCAGTCGGCGCCGTGGTCAACGGCGGTCTTGAGCGCCGGCAGCGAACCGGCGGGGCAAACCAGTTCGATGCCTTGAGAAAAATCTTGGGATACAGTCATGATCGGATCGCCTTCTAGTGTAGCCAGCACGCGAAGCGAGCGAATTAACCTCGGTTAACCATCCGCAGGCTCATCTGAAATACCGAGGCGCTCCGGAAATGAAACCCGATCTGTCCATCGCCGCCCCCATGTTCGTCCTGTTCGGCTGGGCCGCTTTGGCGCTGGCGTTGATTCCCATCACACGCTTCATCGCGGCAGCGCAAGGCAAGGTGGCCACGTTCGAGCGCGAGCTGACCCGCAAGCGCACCAAAGCAGGCTTGGCCGCAGCCAAGGCGCGCGGGCGAAAGGGCGGACGGCGGCTTGCCGTCACGCCCGGCAAGCTGGGGCGGGCCAAGGCGATGATGCGCGGCAAGGGCTTGACGGTGCGCGAAGCAGCGGGTGCGCCCAATGCCGGGAAAACGGCGCTCCATGAGGCGCCGCGGATGAAGGAATCTGCGGGCCATATGCCGGGCTGCCTGGGCCATCGGTGAATTGGCGAAGGAAACGCGAAATGAAACGTACTCATGATGTACTTGATCGGCGCAGTCTTGATTTGCACCGGCTTATCGCTCAACGGTTGCGCGAGCATCCTGAAAAGCTGGAAAACGTGCGCCGCACGCTGGCCCGCTGGAAAACCACCGTCGCGCCAAATTCTCAGCCCTACGTGGCCGAGTGGCAACGGCTGGTCGATGCCGGGCTGGATGTTGCCTTGGCTATGGCCGTGGAAGATTCCGAGCGTGCTACCGCACTTCGCCAAAGTGCGCCTTTCGCGTGCAGCGTCCTGACACCAAAGGAGCGTTGGGCTTTTTTCAAACAGTGGAGTGATGACCATGCAACGTCATGAGTTGGAGCACATCATCCGCGCCGCGGCGGAAATTGTGCAGGAATACGACATTGTTATCGTCGGAAGTCAATCCATTCTCGGTCAGTTCCCCGATGCGCCAGGTGAACTGCTTCAATCAATGGAAGCGGATGTTTATCCGTTGCACTATTCGGCAAAGAAATCCGACCTGATCGACGGCACCATTGGAGAAGGATCGCCATTTGAAGAGGCTTATGGCTATTACGCTCAAGGCGTGGGGCCAGAGACGGCCACGCTGCCGCAGGGCTGGCAAGACCGGCTGGTAAAGGTGCAATCGCAAAGCACCGATCTGAAAATTGGCTGGTGTCTGGAACCGCACGATCTGGCGGCATCCAAGCTGGCAGCGGCGCGGGAGAAGGATCGTGAGTTTGTCGCCGCGCTCTTGCGGCATGGCTTGGTCGAAGAAGCAGAGGTCGAAAAGCGGATTCAGGCCATGCCCGGTACGGATGCCGGCAGGCATCGCATGGCGATGATGTTGGGGAGGATAGCGCGTGAGAATCAAGGGCAGCAAGGAAACGAGGCCCAGAATTCCACCGTGCGCATCCACCGAGCGCCCTCCGGTCGGTGAGCTGTTTCTCATATGCCGTCGATTCGCGCGCCCGCCTCCCAGCCCTGGGTGACTTGGGGCAAGGCCATTGCCTCGCAGGTCATCGTCTGGCATCACCTGCTCATCTATGGCCCGCTGGCGCCGGCGATGGAAGCTGAGTGGCCCGTCGCCACCGGCTTCGTGCAAGCGTACGGGCGCTTTGCGGTGCAGGTGTTTTTGGTGGCGGGCGGCTTTCTGGCCGCGCGCAGCCTGTGGCCTGCGCCCGGCGCGCCGCGCGTGACCGCGCGCCACTGGGCCGCCCGGGTGCTGGCGCGCTACCGGCGCCTCATCCCCATGCTGCTGCTGGCGCTGGCCGCCGCCGTGGCTGCCGCCGCGCTGGCGCGCGCCTGGATGCAAAACGCCGACACGCCCGCCGCGCCCACGTTCGTGCAACTGCTGGCGCACGCGCTGCTGCTGCAAGACATCGTCGGCCAGCCGGCGCTCAGCGCGGGCGTGTGGTACGTGTCGATCGACCTGCAACTGTTCGCCCTGCTGGCGGCGCTGGCGGCGCTGGCGCACGCCCTCGCCCGGCCCACGCTGCCCGCCGCCTGGCGCGCGGCGGCGGGCGCGTTGCCGGTCATCGCCGGCGTGGCGGCGTCGCTGGCGTACTTCAACTTGCGGCAGGACGCCGACATGTGGGCGCCCTACTTCCTGGGCGCCTACGGCCTGGGCGTGCTGGCCGCCTGGGGCCAGAACGGCCAGCGCCGCGCCAGCGCCACGGCGCTGCTGGCCGCGCTGACGGCGCTGGCGCTGCTGATCGACTGGCGCGAACGCATCGCCATCGCGGGCATTACCGCGCTGGCGCTGCTGTGGCAGCCTTGGGCAGCGGCGCTGACGCGCTCGCGCCTGAATGCGCCAATGACCTGGCTGGCCCGCATCTCCTACGGCGTTTTCCTGCTGCACTACCCGCTGAGCCTGGCCGTCAACGCCACCGTCATGCACGCCACGCCCGCCACCCCAGGCTGGAGCCTGACCGGCCTGCTCGCCACCTGGCTGCTCAGCCTGCTCTGCGGCTGGCTGGCCTGGCGCTGGCTGGAAGCGCGCCCGGCGCGCGCTTGAATTCGTTGCCCGTCAAAATTTACGCAAATACGCTGTCCTGGGCGTGACTCATCCTCCTCGTGGATTGCAGCAACGACGCATGGCTCGCGGCCATTTACCGCATCGAGCGCGAGATGGCGACGTTCAGCGCCGAAGATCGGCTTGACGAACGCCGACGCCGCACACAGCCGTTG
>WRJY01000171.1 GCA_009778355.1 Desulfovibrionaceae bacterium
CGCTCTGCTTGATCGCTTCTCCCCGCAAGAGTGCAACAACTACTTCATGTCTTCTGGATATGTAAGCATATAAATCGAAATTGCTCTAAGCAGTTGTCGGCTGATGCTCAAGCTGCTTTGGGCAAAAAACAGGCAACGGATGGACGCAGTTTTCGGACAGGCTCTGAGCACGGCTTGCGGCTGACCTCGGCCAGCGCGAGCCGCCCGGTTTCTTACTTCTTGCCGTAGGTAGCGTCGTGATCGGGTGGAATGGACAGCATGCGGATGAAGTCGCCTTCTCGGTAAGCCACGGCGCGCCGGACCTGGGTAATACGCAAGCTGTACAGCGCGTCGATGCCGGATGGCGGTTTGACGCTGGTGATTTTTTCCCAACGCAAACCTTTGTCCCGATAAACCTGTTGCCATGTCATCTGGAGCAGCTTGGCCAGCGTGTCCAGCGCAGCGTGGCGTTCGGGCTTTTGCAGGCCCAGCAGGTCGCGCTGGAATACGGGGTTGTTCAAATCCAGCCGAACCAATGTGTCAGCCCCGGCCTTGCCCGGTTCAGTCTTGGGCATCACGCAACCGCTGCAATTGTTGGCTTGCGCCGGCATCGCTGGCCGGGTGGGTGCGCGCCCAGTCCAAAGCGTCGCGCAAATTTGCGCTCGCTTCGGCGGTGTGCAGCCAGCGTTCGTTATCCGGAATGACCGTGGCGGTACGCACCAACCAGACTCCAGGTTCCTGCTCTTCGAGCAGGACTTGCCGCCCGGCAAATTGCTTGCCCAAGGAAATCTGGCCGTTGGCGCCGACCAGTTTGACAACGGAGGAAATGGCAACGGCAGGCATAGCGCGCCTCTTTTGTAAAATAGGAATGCACTATAGCACTACTCCTGTGTCGCTGTGCAAACGGTGAATTCCTCAAACAGGTCGCCCTGACGATTGCATAAGAAGCAATTGGACGGTGTCATAACCAGCAAATGGCCGATACCGCCTATCCTCGTTCCTTGCCGCCAGTCTCCGCACGGAGCTGGCGGATACGCCTGTGGTGGCTCTGAACCCGAGGCAATGCGACAAGACCACTCTGGCTCACACTCTGGAGCCGGCAGCATCAGGCATCAGGCCGCCTTTCAAAGAAAAAGCAATCCGGCAAGATGGCAGGTGCAACGTGTTCGATGTCTTCCGCAGACACGCCGCAGGCAAAGAAACTGTCTCGCCATTGCCGGACAACCACGGCAATTCGATCGATCTCCTGGCGCGCATCTTCTGCAGACAAGCCGAACCGTGAGGCTTGGGACACAAGGTTGTAGATGCTGGCAGTGCGCCCGTAGCTGCCCACGGTCAACGCGAGATCACGCCGTTCGAAGCTGACCAGGGGCACGGGCACCAGGTCATAGGCAGGAGACAGACGCCAGCCTTTGTGCCGGCGCAACAGGGCATGGTTACGCGGATGATCGTCGTTGTTGGTCACGGCCGCGTTGAAAACCATCCTGCGGAACAGTTCGGCGCAGTCTGCTTCGGGCCTGTCGGACCAGCGCCGCAAGTTTTCCGCCAGCAAAGGGTAGGACCAGCGGTCCCTGTCCAGATGGCTGTCGCTGCAATCGAGCACAGTCAAGCCGCTAACCAGGCCAAAGCGCAAGTAGCCGCCTTCGACATACTGGCGGTCAAAACGCTGCAACATCAGCACATCACTGCTGCCAACGGATTGCAGACGCGCCTGGGTGACATTGAGGCCGCAACGCCTGGCCAGGTCGAGCGTTGCGAACTCCACTCGCTGCAGGTTGAAGCGGTCATCCTTGGCCGGGAACTTGCCGAGCCACAAGCAGTGGTCGTCCTCGATCGTCGCCTTGGGGCGCGCGCCGCCCATGCTGGTGCCTGGGTCGAGCCGTTCGAGCAGGTGCATGGCCACGCGCTTGCCTTCTTCGATGGCCTGCGCCGCAGTGATCAACTCGCCCAATTGGTGTGTCCGGTTGTAGGCGCGCTTGGGCGCGGGAGGCTCGGCCTTCAAACCAAAGCTGAGATAGCCCGCGCCGTCCTGGGGGCCATGAAGCAGGTAGTCGATTTCCTGAAGGTCTGCCGGGTTTCGCTCCAGTTTGTGCTCAATGACACGCCGGCCCCAGGCGTCCGGCGCAGCGTCGCGGACCGCCCCCGGGATACCCTTGATCTGGGTGAATTCGAAGACCTGTTTGGCCAACGGCAGCCGGAACGGATCGAGCGTCACTGCCTCTGATCTTGCAAGGTAGCGATCGCCATAGCGGAAACGCCCGATCTGCGTGCCATCGGGCAAGGTTTGTACGCGCAGCAGCGCAGCCGGGACCGTCTTCAGTGAACCGGGCAGCTGAATGTAGACGTAGGCTTGCCGTTCAGAAGTCATGGTCGTCATCGGCTTTGCGCGGTTTGCCGGCTCGCTTGGGGCGCCGTGCGGCTTCGAGCGCCTTGCCGTGCAGATCGGTGTCGGGATCAGCCACGCCGCTCAACGTCCCATCCAGCCCCAAGGCCCACAGGACGGTGAAACACACGCCGATGGCCGTGCCTGGCTTGCCCAGTTCCAACGCGGTGAGCGTGTTGCGGTTGATGCCTGCCTTGCTCGCCAGATCGGCGACGGACCAGCGACGCCGGATACGCGCAGTCCGAACGTGCTGGCCGATCTGTACCACGTACTCTGCGACCTGCATCGGAATTTGAAATTTACTCATTTAAGTAGGCATTTTATTTTTCAATGCCTACAATGCTAGGCTATGTAGCAGTCGAATGCAAGTCTCTTGCTCACCACAATTGATATCAAATTAGGATCAAAGTAGCATAACGCCTTATATTTCAGGCAAAACACCACACTTAAAGGCCAGGAAGAAGCATCCAGTCTGCTTTCAAAAGCCAGATGTGCTGGAGCAACGCCCGCCTCGATGCACGGTGCTAGGCAACTCGAAGCTCGTGCCGCCAACCTCACAAGCCACACAGTCCATAGGGTAAATCACTGCCTAAAGCAAGGTCGTGTCGAATTCGACTTGGACCAAGGCCGCATCTGCATTGCCAACGGATCGCTGTTGACGTTCTTCGCTCCATGGGAGCAACACCGTACAGTTGTCCCACTGGCTGTGGACAATGCCTATGCCATCGTGCCCGAAGTCCTTGTCAGCCGCTGTTCAAGTCGCTTTGCACGAAAAACAGGCACAACCTCGTCGCCGATCACAACCCGAAACGGCGGCAGCCCGCGCAGAAGCCACTTTCCCCAATGCGTGCTGCCCAAGCGGGGATCGAACACGGTCACGGTTCCGCTGTCCTCGGGGGTGCGCAACAGCCGTCCGGCTGCCTGGGCCAGCCGGATCCCGACTTCAGGCACGCTGAGCGTCATGAAGGCCGAGCGCCCCTGCCGTTCGACCCACTCGCGCCGGGCCTGTTCCATCGGAGTGCTGGGCACCGCAAAGGGCAGCTTGGCGATGACCACGTGGGTGCAGTAGGCGCCCGGAAGATCCACGCCTTCGGCCAGACTGGCCAGGCCGAACAAAACCGACTGCTCGCCCTGATCGACGCGCTGCCTGTGACGGGCGATCAGTTCCCGCCGCGACATCTGCCCCTGCATGAGCACCCGGCAGCGGAATTCATCAGGCAGCCCCTCGTGGACCTCCCTCATCTGGCGACCGGAAGCAAACAGCACCAAAGCGCCCGGTTCGTTTTGCAGCAGCGCAGGCAAGCGCCCAAGTACCTCCCGCGTATGCGCCTCCACCTCCCGCGGGTGTGCCGACAGCCAGGGAATGTGCAACGCGGCGCAGCGGGCATGGTCAAATGGAGACGGCACATCCAGCCTGCCCAGATCAGCGTAAGCCGCCAGTCCGCTTTCTTCCAGAAACGGCTCGAACCGGCCACCGGCCCGTAACGTGGCCGAGGTCAGCACCGCCGCGCCGGCGTGCTCCCACAGCAGGGCGCGCAGCTTTTCCGCGCCACTGATCGGCGCCGCGCAGACAAAGTAGTCTTGCGCGTGTGCCGCGCCTGCGTGACGCTCAATCCAGCGCGCGGTCGGCAGTGCCTGCAAAGCGTCGTCGCGCAACATCCAGGCCCAGGTCTGCTCGACGTGTGCCAGCTTGCCGAGGTAGAACCCCAGCCCGGACAGGCGAGCCTGGGTCAACGCGGGACGATTGGTAGCCGCTGCGGCCACCGCTTCACGTACCGCTTGCAGTGCCTGCGTCATCGTTGTAGCCGCCTGCGCCAGTTCGACGCCGATCCTTCGCCAGCGATCCGGCAAGACGCCATGCCGGCAGCGCCAGACGGCCTCGCCATCCTCGAATCGGCAGTGCTCGCCAATGGCCGCGTAAAGCGCGTCGAGCCGCTCGCTCATCGTCAGCGCAGCCGTTGCCACCGGCTCGATCAGTGCATGGTCCAGGCGCAACGTGGCGGTTGCCTCCGCTGCCAGCGTCACGGCCCGCTTGACCCAGACCTGCGCACCTTTGAGCGAGTGGCGCGAAGCGCAATGCTCGACCACCTTGGCCGGCAAGCCGTGCGCCTCGTCCAGCACCAGCATCGTGTCGGCCAGATCCGGCAGCACCGAACCTGGCCCCATGTCGGCAGCAGCCAGCAGCAGGTCGTGATTGGCAACAATCAGGTTGGCCTCCTGCATGTCCTGCCGCGCCAGGTAAAAAGGACAGCGATTGAATTGGGGGCACTTGCCGCCGATGCAAGCTTGCCTGTCGGTACTCACCGCTTGCCAGTCCGCCTCGGCAATGGCATCGGGCCAGGTGTCGCGATCCCCCACGCTGGAACGCATGCTCTGACAGCAAACGTCCAGCCAAGGCATCCTCAAGCCCATTGATCGCCGCCCCGACCAAGACCAGATTCGAACGTGCGGCCCCCGGTGTCGTAGACCGGTACTCTTATCCGCTGAGCTATCGGGGCGTGATCCTGGTATCTGGTACCTGGCGGAAGGTGAGGGAGTCGAACCCCCGTGGCGCGTGCGCGCCCATCTGTTTTCGAAACAGCGCCAATAGGCCGCTCTGGCAACCTTCCGCTCTCATCCATTGAGCCAATCGGGCATGAGAAAACCGGGAATCCAGGCCGACCTCATTGCAAGCACGGAGGGAATCGAACCCCCAACCTGCGGTTTTGGAGACCGCTGCTCTGCCAGTTGAGCTACATGCTTGCAATGAGGTCGGTCGCTTTCTTGCTGTTCATGATGAAGCCATCGCCTGGAAATTGGTGGGTGCGAATGGATTTGAACCACTGATGCCCCGAAGGGCGGGAGATTTACAGTCTCCTGCATTGCCGCTCTGCCACACACCCGAATACCGATGAAGAGAACTGGAAACTGGCGTCCCCTGCGGGAATCGAACCCGCGTTGCCTGGGCGAAAACCAGGCGTCCTTGGCCGCTAGACGAAAGGGACAAGAATGGTCGGTGCAGCAGGGTTCGAACCTGCGACCCTCTGCTCCCAAAGCAGATGCGCTACCAGGCTGCGCCATGCACCGAAATACTTGGGGAAAACTGGTGCCCAGGGGGAGACTCGAACTCCCAGGATCTTGCTTCTGAGGCAAGCATGTCTGCCGATTCCATCACCGGGGCATATCCATTCCGGCTGTGTCTTCACGCGATCGGACGCTTTCGCGTCCCGTCGGCATCGCTGCACATGGGCGGGTCCGTCCATGCACATCCCGCCAGGCCGCCGACGCGGATGGCCTCTGGCGGTGCCGTGACGG
>WRJY01000172.1 GCA_009778355.1 Desulfovibrionaceae bacterium
GCGCGGACCTCACGCGCCACGGCATTGACATCGTGGAGTACACGGTGCCGGTCGATCCGGGCATTGCGCGCCCGCCCAAGGTGTGAGGCCGGCTGACATGGGCCGCAAAAGCAGCATCAGCCGCTTGCCCGATGAGGTCAAGCGCCACATCGAGCAACGCATCGGCCAGGGCCGCTGCACGCTCGATGAGCTGATTGCCGACCTGCAGGCGCGCTTCCCGCAAGAGGCAAAATCCGGCGATCTGCCCAGCCGCTCGGCGGTGCACCGCTACGGCCAGAAGCTGGAGAGGCGCCTTTCGGCCATCCAGGCCAGCACCGAGGCCGCCCGGTTGATCCGCGAGCAGGCCGGCGACGACAAGGACGCCCGCAGCGAGGCGCTGACCGCGCTGGTGCAAACCGAGCTGTTCGAGGCCATTCTGGCCCTGCAGGAAGCCGGTGACCCCGACGCCGACCCCGGCCAGCGCGTGGGCATGTTGAGCAGCGCCGCCAGGAACATCGCCACCCTCACGCGCAGCAGCGTCAACCTGAAAAAGTTTCAGGCCGAAGTGGAGGAGGCCACCCGCAAAAAACTCCTGCAAGAGCAACGCGCCAAGCTGGACGATCTGGGCAAGACCGGCGAGGTGCCGCCCGAGGTGCTGGCCAAGGTCATCAAGGCGGCCTATGACCTCTGAAGCCACCAATTCCGTCATTCCCGCGAAGGCGGGAATCCATCAGCCCGAGCCCGCGCTCAAGCTCTACGCCTACCAGCGCCGCTGGGTGCAAGACGACAGCCGCTTCAAAATCGCCATGTTCGCCCGCCAGTGCGGCAAGACCTTCACCAGCACGCTGGAGCTGGCGCTCGATTGCATGCGCGCCGAAAGCCGGGGCCAGCGCCGGCGGTGGGTCATCCTCTCGCGCGGCGAACGGCAGGCGCGGGAGGCCATGAACGAGGGCGTCAAGCTGCACCTGCGGGCCATGCAGGCCGGGTTCAAAGAGTACGAAACGCCCTTCGACGCCGCCATCCGCAGTCTGGAAGTGGAACTGCCCGGCGGCAGCCGCATCACCGCGCTGCCCGCCAACCCCGACACCGCGCGGGGGTTCAGCGCCAACGTGCTGCTCGACGAATTCGCCTTCCACCAGGACAGCCGCGCGATCTGGAAAGCCCTGTTTCCCGTCATCAGCAAGCCCGGCCTGAAGCTGCGCGTCATCAGCACGCCCAACGGCAAGGGCAACAAGTTTTACGATCTGATGACTGGTCACGACGATGGCTGGAGCCGCCACAGCACCGATATTTACCAGGCCGTCGCCGATGGCCTGCCGCGCGACATCGAGCAGTTGCGCCGCGGCGCGGGCGACGAAGATTTATGGGAGCAGGAATTCGAGCTGAAGTGGCTCGACGAAGCCGCCGCCTGGCTCGACTATGAGCTGATCGCCGCCTGCGAGCACGACCTGTCCGGCCTGCCGCAAAACTACGCCGGCGGCCCCTGCTACGCGGGCGTGGACATTGGGGCGAGAAACGACCTGTTCGTGATCTGGGTGGCCGAGCAGGTGGGCGACGTGCTCTGGACGCGCGAAATCATCACCCGCAAGCGCGCCAGCTTTGCCGAGCAGGACGCGCTGCTGGCCGAAGTCTTTTTGCGCTACCGCGTCTTGCGCGTGTGCATGGACCAAACCGGCATGGGCGAAAAACCCGTGGAAGACGCCAAGCGCCGCCACGGCAGCACCCGCGTGGAGGGCGTGCTCTTTACCGGCCCCAACAAGCTCACGCTGGCCACGCTGGGCAAGCAGGCATTTCAGGACCGGCGCATCCGCATCCCCGCGGGCGACAACGTCCTTCGCTCCGATCTGCACAAGCTGCGCAAGGAAAGCGGCCCCACCGGCGCGCCGCGCTTCGTGGCCGAGCGCGACGCCAGCGGCCATGCCGACCGCGCCTGGGCCGCGTTCCTCGCGCTCAACGCGGCGCACGCAACGAGCGCCCCCATCGAATTCACCCCCGCGCCCGCGCGCCCGCGCGGCTTTGACAACCTCGCAAGCGCCGCGCCCCGCTTTGCCATGCGCGCCGATGAGCAATACGCGGACAGCGACGCCGCCGCGCCCGAGCAAAGCGCCACCTGGTAAACGACTATGGCCACCTCCCGCATCCTCGGCCACGACGGGCAGCCCATGCCAATGCCCGACCTCGCCACGCCGCAAACGTCGCGCCTGGCGTCATTGCAGCGCGAACTGCAAACGCACCCCACGCGGGGCCTGACGCCCAGCCGGCTTGCGCAAATACTGGACGCCGCCGAGCAGGGCGACATGACGGCCCAATCCGACCTGTTCGAGGACATGGAGGAAAAAGACGGCCACATCGCCAGCGAAATGAACAAGCGCCGCCGCGCCTGCATCCTCGAATGGGAAGTGGTTGCGCCGCAAAAGTCCCCCAGCGCCCGCGAAAAGCGCAACGCCGCGCAGTTGGACGAGCTGCTCCAGTCAATCGACGACTTCGAGGACATGCTGTTCGATGTGACCGACGCCATCGGCAAGGGCTTTGCCTGCCTTGAAATCGAGTGGCATCGGGCCGAAGGCTTCTGGCTGCCCAAAACCCTCACGCACCGCCCGCAAAGCTGGTTTACCCTGCACCGCGGCTACCGGCAGGAACTGCGCCTGCGCACCTACGAAGCGCAGGGCGACGGTTCCGTGGGCGAGCCGCTGCGCCCGTTCGGCTGGCTCACCCACGTGCACAAGGCCAAGAGCGGCTATCTGGAACGCTCGGCGCTGTTTCGGCAACTGGCGTGGACGTATCTGTTCAAAAACTATAGCGTGGGCGATCTGGCCGAATTCCTTGAAATTTACGGCATCCCCCTGCGCGTGGGCAAATACCCGGCCAGCGCCAGCGAGGCGGAGAAAGTCACCCTGCTGCGCGCGCTGGCGGCCATTGGCCACAACGCGGCGGGCATCGTGCCCGAGGGCATGTTGATGGAGTTTCACAACGCGGCGGACGGCGACCCCAAGGCGTTCGACTTGATGATGGGCTGGTGCGAGCGCAACCAGAGCAAGGTAATTTTGGGCGCCACCCTCACCAGCGGCAGCGACGGTTCGGCCAGCACCTACGCGCTCGGCCAAATCCACAACGAAGTGCGCAAGGATTTGCGCGACGCCGACGTGCGGCAAATCAACGCCACGCTGACGCGCGAACTGGTCTATACCGTCGCCGCCTTGAACGGACTGGCCCCGGACGGCCCGCGCCGCTGCCCCCAGTTCCAGCTCAACGCGCAAGAAACCGAGGACTTGACCGCCTACGCCGACGCCCTGCCCAAGCTGGTCGGCATCGGCATCACCCCCACCGTGAAATGGGCGCACGAAAAACTGGGCATCCCCATGCCGCAAGAAGGCGAGGCGACTCTTTCCCCCGCCGCGCCGGCTGCTGGACAGGCAGGCAGCCCGCTGGGCGCCGCGGCATTCAGCGCGAAAACTCCTTGCCCAACTCCTTGCCCATCCGCGGGCAGGCCGGCATGGGGACATGCCGCGCTGGCCGCCTGCGCGCAAGCGGCCATGCCGCAAACGCCGCCCGTGGCGATGGCCCCGCAACTGGCGGGCAGCGCCGCCCCCGCCGTCGATGGCTGGATAGACCAGATTCGCGCCCTGGTCGAGCGCGCCGGCAGCCTGCAAGAAATCCGCGACGGCCTGGAGCAGCTCATCCCGAACATGACGCTAGAGCAGTACGCGGCGGCGATGGCCGATGCGCTGGCGGCAGCGCAACTGGCCGGCCGCTACGAAGTGCTGCAAGAGGCGGGCGGCCCGCATGGCTGAGGCCGCCTACGGCTCGCTGCCGTTTCAGGAGCAGTTGGCGTATTTCCGCCGCAAGCTGGTCCTGCCCACGGCCAGTTGGACTGACGTGCTCGGCCAGGAGCACGATTGGGCCTTCGTCGTCGCCGGCGCCAACCGGGACGCCATCCTCGAAGATTTCCGCCAGGCCATCGACAAGGCCATCGAACTGGGCACGACACTCGAGGAATTCCGCCGCGACTTCGACCGCATCGTGGCCGAACACGGCTGGGACTACCACGGCAGCCGCAACTGGCGCAGCCGCGTCATCTACGAAACCAACCTGTCGAGCAGCTACGCGGCAGGCCGCCACGAACAACTGCAAGAAGCGCCATACTGGCAATACCAGCATGCCGACTGGGTTGCCGCCCCGCGCCCGGAACACCTGGCCTGGGACGGGCTGATTCTGGAGCGCGACGACCCCTGGTGGAACACCCACTACCCGCCCAACGGCTGGGGCTGCCAATGCAGCGTGCGCGGGCTGTGGCCGCGCGATCTGCGCAACATGGGCAAGGACGGCCCGGACGATGCCCCCGCCGTGCGCATGATCGAGCGCGCCATCGGCCAAAACAGCCCGAACGGGCCGCGCACGGTCCAAGTCCCCGAAGGCATCGACCCCGGCTGGGCCTACGCCCCCGGCGCCGCGCGCCTGCGCAGCGCCATCCCGCCCGAGCGGCCCGACCCGCCCGTTCCAGGCAGCGCCGGCGGCCAGGGCCTGCCCAACCTGCAACCCGCCCAGCCGCTGCCCAACCCCCGCCCCATGCCCGCCAGCATGCTGCTGCCCACCGGACTGGCCGCCAAAACCTACGTGGCCGCGTTTCTGGAAACATTCGGCACCACGCTGGAGCAGCCCGCCATCGCGCAAGACCCCATCGGCGAGCGCCTGGTCATCGGCAAGGAACTGTTTCAGGACGCCAAGGGCAACTGGAAGGCGCTCAAGCGCGGCCGCGAGCAATACCTGCCCCTGCTGGCCCAGGCGCTAAGCGACCCAGACGAAATCTGGGCGCGAATCGAATGGATGTATTCCACCCAAAAAGCCGTGGTGCGCCGCCGCTACATCGCCCGCTTTGAAGTCGCCGGACAAGAAGAACCCATGCTGATCGTATTCGAGCGCGGCGACGACGGCTGGGCCGGCGTCACCGCATTCCAGGGCGTCGCCCAAAGCGCCGACGACTGGCGCGTAGGCGTCCTCGTGTACCGGCGGCCATGAAGAAACCGGCACGCTGCCCCATGCCGGTCGCCTCCGGGTGTAGGGTCGGTGGCCGTGGCAGCGGCTTCTCACCCGATGAAGACAATTCATTGTAGGAGCATTTCGTCGTGGCCGGAATAAACATCACAGTCAACATCAGCGCGTTGCAACCCCTGCAAGCCAAACTGCGCGGCCTGGCCGGCATGGACACCCGCGCGCTCATGCCCCGCCTGGGCGAATACCTGTTGCGCAGCACGCAAGAGCGTTTCAAGACCGAAACCGGCCCCGACGGCATCCATTGGGCCGCCCTCAAGCCCAAAACGCTCAAATACAAGAAAAAGAACCGCGACAAAATCCTCACCCTCAGCGGCGCCCTGCAAAGCCGCTGGCTGCACTACGAGGCCACCGCCACCCAAGCCGTCATCTACAACAACGCCATCTACGCCGCCACCCACCAATTCGGCCGAGGCCCCATCCCCGCCCGCCCGTTCCTCGGCATCAGCCACCAAGACGCCCAAGAAATCAACGCCATCACTCGCGACTGGCTGGAAGAACAGCTCTAACCCAAGAATTTTTCGCGCGCGCCGATTTTTCCACAGCGAAACCCCCTTTCAAACAACCGTCCCGCCCCATCCCCCCAAATCCCCCAAAATCCCGATTTATCTCACCCCCGCCTTCCGTTTATCTCACTCCCGATCAGCA
>WRJY01000173.1 GCA_009778355.1 Desulfovibrionaceae bacterium
ATGCCGGCCACCCGCGCGGCCTGCGAGATGGAGCCATGCCGGCCCACCAGTTGCAGCACCTGAATGCGCTTGTCGGCCTGGGCATAGCCCAGATTGCGCGCCGAGAGCGTTTTCTTGCTCATGTCTGGCCCTCGCGCAGCCATGCGGGAATGTCGCGCGCGCCGTGCAACACGCGCCAAACGTCGATGTGATCGGCGCGCTCGACATAAAACACGATGTGCGGGGCGCTCTTGAGCGGCCAGCTCCGCAGGCCGGGCAAGCCCAGTTCGTGCGCGTAGCGGGGCGAGCCGGTGGCGGGATGACGGCTGATGTGGGCGTAGGCCCGTTCCAGCGCGTCGATGAAGCCGAGCGCGGCTTGCGCCGCCCCGTCATTCAGGTAATAGTCCAGCGATTCCTGCACGTCATCCACGGCAAGCGTTCGCGGAATCACGGGCTTCATCCCTTGCGCACTCGCGCCCGCAATGCGTCGAAGTAGCCCGCATCGACCGCCGCCGCGGGCGCGCAGGCCCCGCCCGCCAGCAACAGGCCGCGCAGTTGCTGGCCGTCCCGGTCCTTGCGAATGAGCGCGCGCACGTACTCGCTGCTGGTGCCATAGCCGCGCTGGCTGATTTGCTCATCCACAAACGTCTTGAGCGTGTCCGGCAAGGAAATGTTCATGGTGCTCATGGGCGGCATGGTAGCGGGTTTGGCAAAAAATGGCAAAGATGGATTCAGATGAACGCTTCTGAAATAATAGCGGGTCGCGCTTTCTCTGTCTTCACTTTAGGGCCTGTTCACACTATTTTCATGGTGCCCGTTGCCCCGCAAAGGCAGTGGATGCAAGGCGCACACCGTAGCCGGGTTGGACACCCGGCGAGGATTTGCTTGCGCAGCAGACGCTGCCTTTGCGGGGCAACCCTTCGGGCAAGGCAGTAACCCTCTCCCGCGAGCGGGAGAGGGAACAAGACCAACGCGCCACCCCTCCAGAGAAGGGGCACAGAGGAAAAAATTGAAGTGCTAAACTCGTTATTCCTTTAATGAATAGCGAGTCGAACGCCATGTCTTTCATCCGCATCCTGATCGCCTTCGCCGCCGCGCTGGCGCTGCCCTGGTCAGTGCGCGCCGGCGAGATCAACGTCGCTGTGGCGGCGAACTTTGCCGAGCCGGCCAAGGCGCTGGCGGCGATCTTCGAGAAAACCACCGGCCACACCGCCAAGCTGTCGTTCGGCGCCACCGGAACGTTCTACGCGCAGATACGCAACGGCGCGCCGTTCGACGTATTCCTGGCCGCCGACGCCGAGCGTCCGGCGCTTTTGGAAAAAGAAGGCAGCGCCCTGCCCGGTTCGCGCTTTACCTATGCCACCGGCCAACTCGCGCTGTGGTCGGCCAAGCCCGGCCTGGTCGATAACCAGGGCAAAGTGCTGAAAAGCGGCGGCTTCAACAAGCTGGCCATCGCCAACCCCAAGAACGCGCCCTACGGCGCCGCTGCCATGCAAGCCATGGAGCGACTCGGCCTGCAAGCGGCCCTGCAACCGAAGCTGGTCACGGGCGAAAGCATCGGCCAAGCCTACAGCTTCATCGCCACCGGCAATGCCGAACTGGGCTTTGTCGCGCTGTCGCAAGTGCTGGAAGGCGGACGGCTCAAAAGCGGGTCGATGTGGATCGTGCCGGAACGCCTGCACGCGCCCATCGTGCAGGACGCGGTGGCGCTCAAACGCGCGCAGGGCAACCCGGCGGCCCAAGCGTGGCTGGACTTGCTGCGCTCGCCGAATACCAAGGAACTGATTCGCAGCTACGGCTACAGTATGAAATGACTTGTTCCCTCGCCCGCTTGCGGGAGAGGGTTAGGGAGAGGGCAAGCGGCGCATCCTGAAACCATGCGCTTGATTTTGCAAACGCACCCTCTCCCCAGCTCTCTCCCGCAAGCGGGCGAGGGAGATCGCAACCCCGCCACCGATTCATGCTCGACGCCCACAGTCTTGCCGCCATCCGGCTCTCGATCGAGCTGGCGCTGGCCACCACGTTGATTTTGCTGGCGCTGGGCACGCCGCTGGCCTGGTGGCTGGCACGCGCAAGCGGCGGCCCGCTGGCCTGGCTGCGCGCGCCGGTGCATGCCCTGGTGTCGATGCCGCTGGTGCTGCCGCCTTCGGTGCTGGGTTTTTACCTGCTGGTGGCGCTGGGGCCGAGCAGCCCGCTGGGGCGCCTGACCGAAGCGCTGGGCTGGGGCACATTGGCGTTCACGTTCTGGGGGCTGCTGATCGGCTCGGTGATCTATTCGCTGCCCTTTGTGACGCAGCCGCTGGTCAATGCGTTCGAGGCCATTGGCCGCCGCCCGCTGGAAGCGGCCGCCACGCTGCGCGCCGGCCCGCTGGATGCGTTCTGGCACGTGGCGCTGCCGCTGGCGCGGCCCGGCTACCTGAGCGGGGCCGTGATGGGCTTTGCGCACACCCTGGGCGAATTCGGCGTGGTGCTGATGATCGGCGGCAACATTCCCGGGCAGACGCGCGTGATCTCGGTGCAGATTTACGACCACGTGGAGGCGCTGGAATACGCCCAGGCGCACTGGCTGTCCGGCGGCATGTTGGCGTTCAGCTTTCTGGCGCTGCTGGCGCTGCATCTGGCGCAAACACGCAAAGCATGAGCGCCATCGACATCCCCGGCGCGCAAGCCGAAGCAACCGGCATCGAGTTGCGCGCCCGCGTGCGGTATGGGCGGCATGACGGCGGCTTTGTGCTGGATATCGACGTGCGCCTGCCGGGCCACGGCGTGACGGCAGTGTTCGGCCCTTCGGGCTGCGGCAAGACGACGCTGCTGCGCGCCGCCGCCGGGCTGACGCGGCCCGCGCCTGGCCGAGTGGCCGTCAATGGCGAAGTCTGGCAGGACGACGCCCGGCGACTGTGGCGCCCCACCCACCGGCGTCCGCTGGGCCTGGTGTTTCAGGATGCCGGCCTGTTCGAGCACCTGACGGTGCAGGGCAATCTCGATTTCGGCTTGCGGCGCGTGCCTCTGCCCGAGCGGCGCGTGGCGCTGCCGCAGGCGGTCGATCTGCTGGGCATCGGCCACTTGCTCGAACGCCGCCCGGCGCAGTTGTCGGGCGGCGAGCGGCAGCGCGTGGCCATTGCGCGGGCGCTGGCCACCAGCCCGCGCCTGCTGCTGATGGACGAGCCGCTGGCCGCGCTGGACGCCGCGCGCAAGGCCGAGCTGCTGCCCTACTTCGAGCGCATCACCCGCGAACTGAACGCGCCCATGCTCTACGTCACCCACTCGCTCGACGAGGTGGCCCGGCTGGCCGATCATCTGCTGCTGCTGGGCGCTGGCCGCGTCACGGCGCAAGGCCCCGCCACCGCCTTGCTGGCGCGGCTGGACGTGGCTCGCCAGCAAGGCGATGGCGCCAGCGCGCTGCTCGAAGGCACGGTCACGGCGCTGGACGCGGCCTACCAACTCGTGCAGGTGCGCTTTGGCGGCGGCGTGATTCAGTGCGTGCAGGCCGCGGGCAGCGCGCCGCACGCGCCGGGGCAGCGCGTGCGGCTGCGCGTGCAGGCGCGCGACGTGAGCCTGGCCTTGAGCCGCGCGCGGGACACCAGCATCCTCAACGTGCTGCCGGCCACGGTGCAATCGCTGGCCGACGATGGACCGGCGCAAACCCTGGTAGCGCTGGACGCCGGCGGCGCCCCGCTGCTGGCGCGCATCACGCGCAAGTCGGCCCAGGCGCTGGCGCTAACGCCCGGCCTGCCGGTGTATGCGCAGATCAAGGGCGTGGCGGTGCTGGATTAGGGCCTGTTCACACTATTTTCATGGTGCCCGCAAGGCAGCAAAGCAAAGGCTACCGACCGGACCGCATCGCAACCGTGGCAACGAACCACCAGCCCCCGAAAGCGCCAGTTGGCCGCGCCTGAACCGCCTCCGCTTCATCGGGCTGGAGTAGTATTTGCGCTTTGCTCAACAGTGATTGGAACATGATGAAAGCCCTGCGCATAGCAGTAGTCAGTTACGGCAACATTGGCCGTTTTGCGGTCGAGGCGGTGCGCGCCGCGCCGGACATGGAACTGGCCGGCGTCGTCCGGCGCTCGGCGGCCTTGCCGCCGCAAGAGGCCCAGGAACTGGCCGGCATCCCGGTCGTCACCGACGTCGGCGCGCTGGGCAAGGTCGATGTGGCGCTGCTCTGCGGCCCCACGCGCAGCATCCCCGACACCGCGCCGCAATACCTGGCGCGCGGCATTCACACGGTGGACAGTTTCGACATCCACGGTGAACAACTCTGGCAACTGCGCTCCGGTCTGGATGCCGTGGGCAAGCAGCATGGCAGCGTCGCCGTCGTCTCCGCCGGCTGGGATCCGGGCAGCGATTCGCTGCTGCGCACGCTGCTGCTGGCCATGGCGCCCAAGGGCCTGACCTACACCAACTTCGGCCCCGGCATGAGCATGGGCCATTCGGTCTGCGCCAAATCCAAGCCGGGCGTGAAGGACGCGCTGTCGATGACCATCCCCACCGGCACCGGCGTGCACCGGCGCATGGTCTATGTCGAACTCGCGCCCGGCGCCGATCTGGCGCAAGTCACGGCGGCGATCAAGGCCGACGAGTACTTCGCCCACGACGACACCCGCGTCTTCGCCGTGCCGAGCGTGGACGAGCTCAAGGACATGGGCCACGGCGTGCTGATGGAACGCAAGGGCGTCAGCGGCGCCACGCACAACCAGTTGTTCGAGTTCCGCATGACCATCAACAACCCCGCGCTGACCTCGCAAATCATGGTCTCCTGCGCCCGCGCCGCCGCCCTGCGTCTTGCGCCCGGCGCCTACACCTTGCCCGAAATCGCTCCCATGGATTTGCTGCCGGGAGATCGGGGGACGCTGATTAAGGAACTGGTGTAATTGGGTAGCGTCCCAATCGGCCCGTGGCCAGCCATCGGGCCGGAAAAACATTGATACCAACTTCAATGAAGGAGCGAGTATCGTTCGTGTTTACTGAGAGAGTGCAACAAAACCCAACATTGCGCAAACAAGCAATACCGGATTGGATTCACCCATGAAAGCAGTTATTCATGCACAAAAGGCCGACATCACATCATTGGCGGTAGATGCCATTGTGAATGCCGCCAATTCATCGCTTCTTGGCGGCGGCGGGGTGGATGGCGCAATTCATTGCGCCGCTGGTCCGGATTTGTTGCATGAGTGCCGGCTTCTGGGGGGCTGCAAAACCGGTCAAGCCAAGCTTACCAAAGGTTATCTACTGCCAGCCAGATACGTCATTCACACCGTGGGTCCGGTTTGGCGTGGGGGCAAGAGTGGAGAGCCCGAATTGCTGGCATCTTGCTATCAGCGTGCAATAGAGCTGGCGGTTGCAAATGGCATTGAAACACTTGCGTTTCCAAGCATCAGCACAGGCATCTATAGCTACCCCATTGCCCTCGCGGCCAAAGTAGCCGTCACCACGGTTCGATCTTCGTTGCAGTCGATTGAAAGCATCAGGGAAATCATTTTCTGCTGCTTTTCATCGGACGATCTACAGGTCTATGAGGGAGTGCTTGATGAAACAATCCAGGCCCCGCAGGATGGGTAAAACGCAGCGAAATCCATCGCCCAAGACGTTGCGCTTGGAGAATTGATGGGTTTCGCTACGCTCTACCCATCTATATGAGCGCCTCCCTTTGTGCAAGCACTTGTCTGTTCTGACTGACGGGATAGATTGCAGCTCTATATCCGGCCTTGGT
>WRJY01000174.1 GCA_009778355.1 Desulfovibrionaceae bacterium
GCTCCAGAGAGCGGGCCAGGGTGGTCTTGCCGCATTGCCTCGGCCCCAGAAGGGCCACCACGGGCGTATCGGCCAGCGCCGCGCGGAGATTGACGGACAGGGAACGGGGATAGGCGGGCGCGTCCATTTGCTGGTTATTGTGGCGTCTGATTGCTTGTTTGAATTGCGTTCAATTGTTGCTTTAGTAGTCGTCCCATGGCGCGGACGCTTGCCGGACCGCAAGCTCACGCGACTTGATGGTAAGCTCCGTAAATGATAATGATTCTTGTTTGCATAATGGAGCCATGAACAAACCGATCAAGTGGGCCGCCGCCGTCTTGCTGCTGTCGCCGCTGGCCGTTCGGGCGATTCAGCCGCTGGTGAGCGACGATACGGGCACGCAGGGTGGGGGAGATTGGCAGGTGGAGGCAAGCGCCGCGCAAGCCTCCCGCCAAGGCGCTGACGCGCGGCAGCGGCAGTGGAATGCGACGCTGATGCGCGGCCTGACTGAAGCGATGGACCTTTACATCGGCCTGCCTTATACCCAGTGCGGCGCTGGCTGTTCGGGCTGGAACGATGCCGCGCTGGGGCTGAAATGGCGGCTGGCCGAGTGGGGGCGGTTCAGTCTGGCGGTCAAGCCGGAAATTACTCTGCCAACCGGCAACTGGCGTCGCGGCTTGGGCACGGAGCGCGCGGGCGCGGGGGCCACGGTGGCGGGGCAGTGGCAGTCCGGGCCGTGGACGCTGCTGGCCAATGCCGGGCTGGCTTGGCAGCCCAACCGGCAGGGCGATCGGCGGGCGATCTGGCGGGTTTCCGGCGCGGCGCTGTACCGCGTCACCGGCAAGCTCCAAATGGCGCTCGATGCGGTGGTGGAGCGCAATTCCTCGCCGGGCGCGGCAAGCCCGCCCGCTTTTCTGATGGCCGCCGCCATCTATTCGCCCACGGATTGGCTCGATCTGAACAAGGCCGTCAAGCGCGACCCGCGCACCCACTTGCGCAGCGCCGCCAACAACTGGGACTACTGGACCTTGCTGCCCGAGGCGCTGCACCAGATCACCGTCGTCATGAGCGACCGCGGCATTCCCGCCAGCTACCGCCACATGCACGGTTTCAGCTCGCACACGTACAGCTTCTGGAACGCTCAGGGCCAACGCTTCTGGGTCAAGATGCACTTCAAGACCCGGCAGGGCATCAAAAATCTGACCGACGCCGAGGCGGCTGAACTGGTCGGCCAGGACCGCGAAAGCCACCAGCGCGACTTGTACGAAGCCATCGCCCGCGGCGACTTTCCCAAGTGGACGATGTACGTGCAGGTCATGCCCGAAGCCGACGCCGAAAAATACCGCCTGCACCCCTTCGACCTGACCAAGGTCTGGTACAAGGCCGACTACCCGCTGATCGAGGTGGGCGAGTTCGAGCTGAACAGAAACCCGGAGAATTTCTTCCTCGATGTCGAGCAAAGCGCCTTCTCGCCCGCCAATCTGGTGCCCGGCATTGGCGTCAGCCCCGACCGCATGTTGCAAGCGCGTTTGTTCAACTACGCCGACGCGCAGCGTTACCGCCTGGGCGTGAACCACCAGCAAATTCCCGTCAACCGGGCGCGTTGCCCCGTGCACAGCAACCACCGCGACGGCATGGGCCGCGTGGACGCCAACTACGGCGGCCTGCCGCACTACGAACCCAACAGCTTCGGCCAATGGCAAGCGCAGCCCCAGTTCGAGGAGCCGCCGCTCAAAATCCACGGCGACGTCAGATTCTGGTCGCAACACAAGGACGACGGCAACTACTTCGAGCAGCCGCGCAAACTGTTCCAGTCGATGACGCCCGCGCAGCAGCAAGCCCTGTTCGGCAACACCGCCCGCGCGATGGGCGACGCGCCGGAGTTCATCAAGCGCCGCCACATCCGCAACTGCCACGCAGCCGACCCCGCCTACGGCGCAGGCGTGGCCAAGGCGCTGGGCATCGACTTGCAGAAGGCGCTGGCCTCCAAGAAGGATGACCCGATGCACGGCAACCCGCTGGTGGCGTTGCCCGCTTGACGAGATCGAGTGGCTTTACGCTCAAGCCAGCAGGGGAAGATGCCTGGCAGCGCGTGGGGCTTGGGGGCGGTCTTTATTGCGCCCCGTCCACGAACACCCGCAACTCGCCCGGCTTGAATGCGGTCCATTGCTCGTCGCGGGTCAGGGGCGCGGTGGCGACCACGGCCACGCGGTCGGTGGGAGCGGTGTGCTCGGCGAAGTTCACCGTCAGGTCTTCGTCGGCCAGCCGCGCGCTGGCAAACGGGTGCTGGCGCACGATGTAGCACAGATGGGTGGAGGCGTGCGCCCATAGCGCTTCGCCGTTGGACAGCAGAAAATTGAACGTGCCGTGGCGAGCCGCCTGCGGCGCCAGTTCGCGCAGCGTGCGCGTCAGCTCATCGACCGGCGGCACGCTGGCGTGCGCCTTGGCCAGCTCCTGCATCAGCCAGCAGAAGGCCAGCTCGCTGTCGGTGCTGCCCACGGGGCGAAAGTGCCCGTGCAGGCGCGGCGCGTAGTCCTTCAGGTCGCCGTTGTGGGCAAATACCCAATAGCGGCCCCACAGCTCGCGCGCGAAGGGGTGGCAGTTTTCCAGCGCGACGGCGCCCGCCGTGGCCTTGCGAATGTGCGAGATGACGTTGCGGCTCTTGATCGGGTAGCGGCGAATCAACTCGGCCACGGGCGAATCGCAGGCGGCGTGGCTGTCGATGAACAGGCGCGCGCCGCGTCCCTCGAAGAAGGCGATGCCCCAGCCGTCGGCGTGGTGGTCGGTGCGGCCGCCGCGTTGCGCGAAGCCGGCGAACGAGAAGGTCACGTCCGTCGGTGTGTTGCAGTTCATTCCGAGCAACTGGCACATGGCGGCATTATCTTGGCAGCGCCGGTATCGGCAGCCGCGCAGCGGGCGCAGATGCAGGCCTTGCGGCGCGCCTGCGGCGGTACACGCTCCAGCAGCGCGGGCGTAAAGCTCGCGTGCGCGCACCAGCACGGCTGCGGGGCGTTGCCGTTCTGGGCAGGCGGCTGCGCCATCGCGCAGCCGTTCGGGCCGCCGCACAGCGGGCAGCGCGCAGGGTCAATGGGGGTGGCGGAAGGCTTCATGCGGGTGGTATTCTGCGGGATGAAGCGCCGCGTCCGGCGCGCGGCTGGAAATTTGTGCGGACTTGAAGTAGGAGAAATCACCATGACCCAGGCCCTGACTGCGTCCCAACTGCTGGAGCTTAAAGCACTGCTGCGCGCGCGCCGCGAGGACTTGGAGGCGCAAATGGCGCAGAACCGCGCCAATCTCGCGCCGGCCCAGAACACCGCTGGCAGCGTGTCGCAGGACGAGAACGCGCGCTTGTCCAACCAGACGCGCGAGGTCGATACGGCGCTGACCGCGCGGGACGCGCAGGATCTGGCGCGCATCGATCGCGCGCTCGATGCCCTGGAAGACGACAGCTATGGCCTGTGCGACGAGTGCGGTTGCGTCATTCCGTTCCAGCGCCTGAAGATCGAGCCGATGACGCAGCACTGCGTGCAGTGCAAGTCCAAGTGGGAACAGGCCAATCCGCAGGCGGCTCGCCCATGATGCCGGAGCCCGGTTTGCCGCCGGAAACGAGATTTTGTTCAACCTGGAAGCCGTTTCGAGGCAGGCGCCGTGAAACGGTTTGATGGTCTGCGCCGGATGGCATGACGGCGGTTTGGGCCTGACCGCGCCAGCTTGATCGTGGCGCGAATATTTTATTTGACCGTTCTCTGGCAGCGGGCGGGCCAAATATAATAACGAGACATAATTTAGACTGAATCAAGATAACCCGCAATCGGTATGCGCACGCGCGCGGCGCGGTGATTGGCGGCGGGTAATTTTAAAAAGCCCTGCCATGAGGTCGGGAATCACATTGACAAGCAAGGGATGCGGGGTATCATCACCCGTGCCTGCAGGTGTGCAGGACAGGCGCGCGGCAATGGCGTGTGCAATGCATTCGCTGGATGCCGGGCCGCCATGCGGACCCGTTGCATGATTCATGCAGCATTTTTCAAAGGAGTAATATATGCTGAATTTAAGTCAAGCCAAGCGTATCGTCATCCTGGGTGGAGGGACAGCAGGGTGGTTCGCCGCGATTACGTTGCGCCGCATATTCAGCCCGCAGGTCGAGGTGCAGGTGATCGAATCCTCTAAAATCGGCATCATTGGTGTTGGCGAGGGTGGGCTGCTGAATTTTTCATCGGCACTCGAGCACAATGGCATCGACATTCAGGAATTCATTAACGAAACCGGCGCCGCGCATAAATGGGGGTTTTGCTATGAAGGCTGGCGTACCGGCCGGCCCGATGACAAGTTTTACCACCTGTTCGCTTCGGCGGAAGGCAGTGCGTCGCGCTGGTCCGAGAATGGTTTTTATCCGTATTTCTCGGCCATGCTCAATCAGAAGGTGCCGCTGCACAAATATATTCGCGGCGCGCAACTCGTTTTGAACAATGCCACCCAGAAAGAAGCGACGGCGATGCTGGAGTCCGGAACAGCCGACATCATACGTTCGTTTCACTTCGACAGCTACAGGATCGCAAAGTATTTCAAAAAAATTGCCCTCGCACGCGGCGTGAAGCATCGGGACGATCTGGTGGACCAGGTGGTCCTTGACGAACGGGGCTATGCCAAGCATCTGCGAATCGGCCAGGAACTGGTCGATGTCGATTTTCTCGTCGATGCATCCGGTCTTTCCAGAAAAGTGGTTGGCAATACACTCAATGGCCGATGGTATTCGTTCAGGGATTATCTCCTGATGAACAGCGCCATCCCATTTCATATGCCGCATCCTCTCAAGAATCCCATGCTCGTTACCCGCGCCATTGCCATGAACGCGGGCTGGATGTGGCAGATACCCTTGCAGGAGCGCGTTGGAGCAGGTTACGTTTTCAGCAGCGCGCATCTGTCGGAAGATCAGGCGCTCGCGGAACTGGAAAAATACCTTGGTTTCCCGGTCGAACCGCAAAAAACCTTGAGGTATGACGGTGGGTGTTTCGAGAACGTCTGGATCGGCAACGTGATCGCGCTTGGCCTGTCGTCAGGCTTTGTAGAGCCGCTGGAGGCGACTTCCGTCGGCCAGATGCTCGAAGAGCTGAGGAATCTCGAACGGGTCTTGCGGCAGAGCCGTGGCATCGTATCGGATAAAGCCATCCGCGAGTTCAATGAAGCCAATCTGAAGTCGTGGCAGGGCATCCGCGATTTTTTACGGATGCACTATGATTGCGCTCGCTCCGATACCCAACTGTGGCGCGACGTGGCGGCGACCCCGTTGCCCGACAGCTACCGGGAAATCAAGGAGTGCTGGCAGTACAGATCTCCGCGGCTGCTGGATGTCGAAAGCTACGCAGCCAATGGCTGGAACGGCATCTTCCATGTCATCAACTGGATGTTTGTCGGCGGCGGGCTTGGAAACATTTCTGCAGAAGGCTCTGGCTATGACCTGATGAGCCTGCCGCCGGAAAAACGGAAATTGGCGCTGGATTTCGCAGAGCAGATGAAATAATAAAGGCGAAATGCCAGCGCTTTTATTTCCACGGGCAGCCCCCGGCAAAACCGGTGGCTGCCCGCGTGTCAATGATTGACGCATTCCGGACGAATGGATGGATCATCCTGAAAACTGCAGTGGTTTGGGCTTGGCCACGCCGGTTTGATCGCTGTACTCAACCGGAGCGCGCAGCCGGTGGATACCGTGGCAAGCGCCGGTATCAGAAATCGTCGTTGACTCCGGTCGCCAAACTCTCGAAGCGCGTCAGCGGCTTGAGGAAGGCCAGCTTCACGGTGCCCGTGGGGCCGTTGCGCTGCTTGCCGATGATGATCTC
>WRJY01000175.1 GCA_009778355.1 Desulfovibrionaceae bacterium
TCGTTGACCGTTTCGTCAGGCAGAATCCTTGACTGACCCGTCCACCATGTCCCTGAACACCTGTCCACTATGTGTCCGGGCTATACACGGCACCTGCGGCGGCACGCTGAACAACAGAACCTACACAACCCTGCCGGCGACCGCCAATTGCACCGTTGTGGCCGTATTCGCCCCGTTGAGCCTTACCGTCACTGCCAGCGCGGGCGCAGGCGGCGCCATCAGCCCATCGGGCGGCGTGGCAGCGCAAGGCGGATCGGCCCAAACATTCACGCTGACGCCCAATACGGGCTACGCAGTCTCCACGGTCGGCGGCACCTGCGGCGGCACACTCAGCGGTAATACTTACACGACCAGGGCCATTACCGCCAACTGCACCGTCACGGCGTCGTTCAAGACCCAAACCGTCATCACGGCCAGCGCCGGGGCCAACGGAAGCATCAGCCCGGCGGGCGCTGTGGGAGTGGCCTCGGGAACCAGCGGAACGTTCACGGTCACGCCGAATGCGGGTTACCGCATCTCCTCGGTCGGCGGCACCTGCGGCGGCACGCTCAACGGTAACACCTATACGACCAACGCCATCACCAAAAGCTGCACCGTTACGTCGATGTTCATCCGGCAATAATGAAATAATAATTTCTGCTAAAAACGACGTGAAGCAGGCGCATCAGCGCCTGCTTCGATCGTTTACCATCTGGACGGGTTTCGATAACCATGCGGCCGTCTGGTGCGCTCGACATGAAGCGAAATGCAGTGCGCGATGCGATCAGCCGCTTTTGCTCAACGAGCCCGCGCGTCTTCGGTTCGGTGCTGCATGGCGCCGGCCAGGATGGCAGCGACCTCGATCTGCTGGTCGATGCGCTGCCTGACACTACACCACTGCCACGTCCAACCGGCGGCCCAGCGCCGCTAGCGCGCTTTCGGCATGTTCCAGCCGGGTGGCGTGGCGTATGTCCAGCAGGCGATCAACTTGAGGCATGTGCCAGCCCATGCGGCGAGCCAACTCGCTCTTGCGCACGCTCTGCTCGCGCATGGCCTGGTAGATGCCCAGCTTGATGCAGGCTTGCGCGCTGGGGCGCACGGTGCGCTGGCCGCGCTTGGCTTTGCCGGGCACGGGCAGGGCCTGACCGGCGTCGGTGTAGAACTCCAGCGCGGTTTCCAGCGCATCGACGGCGCGCAGCAGAGCCTCGGCTTCGTCGTCGCCAAAGGTGTGCGCTTCCGGCACGTCAGGGAAAGTCACCAGAACCGTGTCGTTGCTGTCCGGCTCCAGGATGACGGGATAGTTCAGATTGAGGTTCATTGCTTCAAGCCCAGGTCGCGTTTGATCTTCAGTTCCAGCCTGCGGCCTATTTCCTTGCTGCCGTGCATCGGCAGCACCGGCCGCCTGCCATCCAGTTCCACTTTCAAGTGACTGCCCTTGCCGCTGGTGAAGGTGGCGCCTTGCTCGGCCAGCCATTTCTTGAACTGGTTGCTGTTCATCGGTGCAACTGAATTGCTCAAATCGCCGCCGCCGCCAAATCGTGCGGATCGGGCGGTTTCGTTAGCTCGCGCAGGGCCGCGATGGCTTCGGCGTCGGTGCGGTACAGCCGCAGCAGGGGGTGCGGGGCCAGCGCGCCGGCGGCGCGCAGGGTGTGCTCGACGGGCAGCTTCATGCCGGCCAGGTGCAGCATCACGCGCTGCAGGCGCAATTGCATCATCAGGCGCATGAAGGTTTCGGCGCCGGTGGCGTCCATGCAATTGATGGGCTGCGCGAACAGGCACAGGTGGCGCGTGCCGGGGTGCGCGGCCAGGTATTCGGCGATGCGGCGCTCGAAGCGGGCGGCGGCGGCGAAGTCCAGCGCCGCGTCCATGCGCAGCGCGCAGGTGTGCGGCGCCAGCGCGGGCAGGCCCCACAGGTGGCGGTCGCGCAGGCTGCCATCGGCGTGCAGGCCGACTTCGATGATGCGCGGGTGCAGGTGCTGGTACAGAAAGTACGACAGCGACCCCAGTATGCCCGTCAGCACGCCCCAATACAGCGCCGGCGCCGCCGCGATGGTGACGGCGAAGGTGACGCCGGCAATTACCGCCTCGACGCGCGAGACGCGCCACAGTCGCGCGAATTCGCGTGGCCTGAGCAGCCCGGCCACGGCCGCCACCACGATGGCCGCCAGCGCCGCCTGCGGCACATGGCGCAGCACTGGCGTGAGCGCCAGCAGCGCCACCAGCACCACGGCGACCGAGAAGATCGTCGCCCATCCGGTTTGCGCGCCTGCGTACAGGTTCAGAGCCGAGCGCGAGAACGACGAGCTGGTAGCAAACGCCCCCGACAGGCCGGAGGCGATCTTGGCCAGCCCCTGGCCGATCAGGTCTTGATCCTGGTCCCAGCGTTCGCCCTTGCGCTGGCTGTCCACTTTGGCGCTGGAGGCGGTTTCCAGAAAACTCACCAGTGTGACGACCAACGTGGGCAGCGCCAACTGGCCCAGCGCGTGCCAGCCCGGCCAGCCCGGCAGGCCGAGTGCGGGCAGCCCTCCCGGCAGCGGGCCGACCACGCGGGCGCCGCGCGCCTCCAGGCCCAGCGCGTGGCTGAGGCCCGCCGCCGCCAGCACCACCACCAGCACGGCCGGGAAAGTGGGCTTGGCGCGCCGCGCCGCCATCAGCAGCGCCAGCGAGCCCAGCCCGAAAGCGGCGGCCAGCGGGTCGATGGACGGCGACTCCAACATGCGCGCCCAATGGCCGTCAAAGCCCAGCAGCGGCGGCAGTTGCGAGGCCAAAATCAGCACCGCCGCCGCCTGCGTGAAGGCCATCAGCACCGGCGCATTGACCAGGTTCAGCAGCCAGCCGAAGCGCGCCGCGCCCAACACGACTTGCAGCAGGCCCGACAGCAACGCCAACCACACCGCCAGCGTTACCCACTGCGGGCTGCCGGGCTGCGCCAGCGGCGCCAGCGCGGCATGAATCAGCAGCGCGGTGAGCGCCGTCGGCCCCACCGACAGCCGCGCCGACGCCGACAGCAGTACCGCCACCAGCGCCGGCAACATCGACGCATAAATGCCCGTGACCAGCGGCATACCGGCAAGCTGGGCGTAGGCCACGCCCTGGGGGATGACCATCAGCCCCACCGACAGCCCCGCCAGCGCCTCGCCGCGCAGCAACGCCGCCGACGGGCGCGGCCAGCGCAAAAAGGGCAGGTGACGCGCGAGGCGGGGCGGCATGGGGCCGATGGTACGCCGCGCCGGCCGGCAGCGGCGGCGCGCGCGGGCGCGTCCGAGATAGGGGGACAATCGGCAAATGCCTCATTCCAATTCGCGTTCCAATAAAGAACCGTTCGGACTGAATGAAATGACCACCCGCCCCCTCACTTTCAAAGGGACTCCATATGACACTCCTTGACCTGAAACCCCGACCTCTGGCCCTTGCCGCCGCGCTGGCGCTGGGCGGCATCGCCATGACCGGCTGCACCACCACCACGCCCAGAAACAACAATGCGCAGTCGCCGAACCACACTTCGCGCGAGGCGGCCATCGACGCCAACGTGCAGTCCACGCTCTTGCGCCTTTACGACAACGCGCCGGGTTCCAATGAACTGGTGCAAAAGGCTGCCGGCGTGCTGGTGTTCCCGGCGGTGATCGGCGGCGGCTTCGTGGTGGGCGCCGAATACGGGCGCGGCGCGTTGCTCGCCGGCGGGCGCACGGCGGGCTACTTCAGCACCACCGCCGGCTCCATCGGCTTTCAGGCCGGCGGCCAGTCCAAGGCCGTGATCTACGTCTTCAACACCCGCGAGGCGCTCGACAAATTCCTCAATAGCAATGGCTGGACCGTCGGCGTCGATGCCAACGTCACCATCGCCACCGTGGGCGCCAACGCATCGGTGAACAACCACACCATTCAGCAGCCCGTGGTCGGCTACGTGCTGACCAACGTCGGCCTGGAAGCCGGCGCCTCGGTGCTGGGCGCCAAGATCAGCCGCATCAAGCCGTGATGTGGCGGCTCTCCCATTCCCGTTGCACGGCTCTTGGAACGGGTGGATGGCTTCGCCGTTGCGCTTGCCGTGCTGACGCAGCCAAGCAATCCGGAAAAATATGACAACGGGTTGGGGAGAGCGGGTTTCGGCTTCTTGAAGCCCCTCTCCCGCGAGCGGGAGAGGGAGTGGGGAGAGGGTAAGCAGCGCCAAGACTGAAGGCCGCTGGCCCCCATCCCAACCTTCCCCCAGAGGGGGAGGGAGCCAAACAGCCGATCTTTTTTTCTCCCCCTCGCTGGGGAGGAAACAATTACTCCCTCCCCCTTTTGGGGAGGGCTGTGGTGGGGGCCAGTTCGCAGGAGGCTATGTATTGCGCAGCAGCCGGGCGGCGGCGTCGCGGGCGAAGTAGGTCAGCACGCCGCTGGCGCCGGCGCGCTTGAAGGCGAGCAGTGATTCCATCATTACCAGGTCGTGGTCGAGCCAGCCGTTTTGCGCCGCGGCCTTGAGCATGGCGTATTCGCCGCTGACCTGGTAGGCGAAGGTGGGTACGCGAAACTCGTCCTTGACGCGGCGCACGATGTCCAGGTAGGGCATTCCGGGCTTGACCATCACCATGTCGGCGCCTTCGGCGATGTCGATGGCGACTTCGCGCAGCGCCTCGTCGCTGTTGGCGGGGTCCATCTGATAGACCTTCTTGTTGCTTTTGCCGAGGCTTTTGGCCGAACCGACGGCGTCCCTGAAGGGGCCGTAGAAGGCGCTGGCGTATTTGGCCGAGTAGGCCATGATGCGCGTGTGGATGTGGCCCTTGGCTTCCAGCGCCTGCCGGATGGCGCCGATGCGACCGTCCATCATGTCGCTGGGGGCGACGATGTCCACGCCGGCGGCGGCCTGCGTCAGTGCCTGTTTGACGAGCTGGCCGACGGTTTCGTCGTTCAGGATGTAGCCGGTGCGGTCCAGCCAGCCGTCCTGGCCGTGGCTGGTGTAGGGGTCGAGCGCCACGTCGGTCATGATGCCGAGTTCGGGAAAGCGCTTTTTCAGCTCGCGCACCACGCGCGGAATCAGGCCGCGGGCGTTGGCGGCCTCGCTGCCCTTGTCGTCCTTGAGCTTGGCGTCGATGACGGGAAACAACGCCATCACCGGAATGCCCAGCGCCACGCAGTCCTCGGCCACGGGCAGCAGCAAATCGAGCGACAGGCGTTCGACGCCGGGCATCGAGGCCACGGCCTGGCGCTGGCCCTTGCCGTCGAGCACGAACACGGGGTAGATCAGGTCGGCGGGCGACAGCGTATGTTCGCGCACCAGCGCGCGCGTGAAGTCGTCGCGGCGCAGGCGGCGCGGACGGTTGGCGGGGAAGGGGGCGATGATGGGTGCGGTCATGTTCAAAATTGTGCCCGATTGGCGCGCTCGCGACGCATTTGCAAGCCAGGTTCAAGTTTGAATTGGCGTTTTTCTCAAATCAGCGATGCAGCCATGCCGTGAATGAGTTGGGGTCAGCCCACCATGTCCGCCGACAGCCCGGCGGTCTGGCTGAAGCCGCCATCGACGTAGGTGATTTCGGCGGTTACGCCCGCGGCCAGGTCGCTCAGTAGAAAGGCGGCGACGTTGCCCACGTCGTCGATGGTGACGTTGCGGCGCAGCGGTGCGGCGCTGGCGACGTAGCCCAACAGCTTGCCGAAGTCCTTGATGCCGCTGGCCGCCAGGGTCTTGATGGGGCCGGCGCTGATGCCGTTGACGCGGATGCCGCGCGCGCCCAGCGCTTCGGCCATGTAGCGCACGCTGGCTTCGAGACTGGCCTTGGCCAGGCCCATGGTGTTGTAGTTGGGGATGCTGCGCAGCGCGCCCAGGTAGCTGAGGGTGAGCAGGGCGGCCTTGTCGCCGAGGTAGGGCAGGGCGGCCTT
>WRJY01000176.1 GCA_009778355.1 Desulfovibrionaceae bacterium
CAGGGCACGCTGCAACGCTACAAGGAACTGCGCGACATCATCGCCATTCTGGGCATGGACGAACTCAGCCCCGAAGACAAACTGGCCGTGGCCCGCGCGCGCAAAATTCAGCGTTTCCTCAGCCAGCCGTTCCACGTCGCCGAGGTGTTCACCGGCTCGCCCGGCAAATACGTGCCGCTGAAAGACACCATCCAGGGCTTCAAGATGATCGTCAACGGCGAGTGCGACCACTTGCCCGAACAGGCCTTTTACATGGTCGGCACCATCGACGAAGCCATGGAAAAGGCCAAGAAGGTCTGAGAAATGGACCACCCCCAGGCTTCACTCGCTGCGCGATGTTGCGCCTCCCCCCTGCAAGGGGGCGCGCCCACTGGCCGGGGAAACCCCGGCAACGGGCGCTCTGGCGCGGCCTGCTCCGCGGCCTTGGGTTCATGTATCACAGGTGACGCGCGGCTGAAAGACTGAACAAACATGGCAGCAAACACCATTCACGTTGACGTGGTCAGCGCCGAAGAGTCCATCTACTCCGGCGAGGCCACTTTTGTCGCCCTGCCCGGCGAAGCGGGCGAGTTGGGCATCTACCCGCGCCACACCCCGCTCATCACCCGCATCAAGCCCGGCTCGGTGCGGGTTGATACGCCCGGCGGCGGCGAGGAATTCATCTTCGTGGCCGGCGGCATTCTCGAAGTCCAGCCCACCCGCGTCACCGTGCTGTCCGACACCGCCATCCGCGGCAAGGACCTCGACGAAGAAAAAGCCAATACCGCCAAACGCGAGGCCGAAGAGGCGCTGAAAAACGCCAAGAGCGAAATCGACATGGCCCGCGCCACGTCCGAACTGGCCGTGCTGGCCGCGCAGATCGCCGCCCTGCGCAAGTACCGGCAGAAGAGGTGATCGCGGGTTGCTGGTGCGCTGGCTTTTCGTGCAGAGACTGGAGAGAGACCATGAGAGCCATCAAGGCAGCAAGCGTCTTCCTGATTGCGGTAACACTCTCTTGTGCCGCGATGGCTGCCGCGCCGGAAGCCGAAGAAGTATCCGCCGGCCAATTGCAGGCGCTGCCCTGGCAGCACGGTCCGGCCCAAGGCGCTCTGGGCAACCAGGCGACGGTGCAGATTCCGGCTGGCGGCGGCATGTTGCCGGAAGGAAAAGCCTCGAAATTTCTGGAGTTGACGGGTAACCTGCCCGACCCGGAAACCACCATTCTCACCGGCGGCAACTGGTGGGCCACGTTCGATTTCATTGGCGAGGGCTACGTCAAGGACGATGAAAAGATCGATGCCCACGCGTTGCTGAAAGCGCTGAAGGACAACGAGCAAGAGGGCAACGCCGAGCGCAAGGAGCGCGGCCTGCCGTTGCTGCACATTGATGGCTGGTATGTCGAGCCTCATTACGACAAGACCACCAACCGTCTTGAATGGGGCGTCAAGCTGCATTCATCGGACTCCGATGATGCGATCGTCAATTACACGGTTCGCATCCTGGGCCGCTCTGGGTATGAAAGCGTCACGCTCGTTTCCGACCCGGCCAGCCTGGACGCGGATGTGAAGGAATTCAAACAGGTGCTGGCCAGCTTCGAGTTCAATTCGGGCCAGAAATATGCGGAATTCAAGCCGGGCGATCGGGTGGCGGCCTATGGGCTGGGTGCGCTGGTCATTGGCGGCGCGGCGGCGGTGGCGGCCAAATCCGGATTCTGGAAAGTCATCGTGGGCGCGCTGGCCGCCGGATGGAAGTTGATAGCGGCTGGCGCCGTTGCCGTGTTTGCGGCGCTCGGAAAAATTTTCAGCCGCAAACGCAAGGACTGATCCAGGTGGTCAGTGACGAGCTGGGGCTGATGCTCGTCATGACCGGGTTGTATCTGTACGACTCGGTTCTGATGCTGGCAATCAACGAAGCCGCGCTCGTCCAGGGCGGACGCAAGCGCTGGCGCGTGGCCTTCGGGGCTCAGAACTACCGGCTCGCCGGGCGAGAACCATTCCTGCCCAATCCCTTTGCGCCGCACGGACGCATTTACCGGATGACGTGGGCGATCGAGTCGGCCGCCGGCAAGCATGACGAGGCGTTTTTGGCGTTGCTGAACGAGGATGCGCGATTCAAGGAGTTTCGCGTCCCTGTCTGGCTCATGGCGATCGCGCTTTTCGTACTGGTGCCGGCTGGCCTTTTTTCGCGGCTGGGCCACGGCTGCGTTCTGATCGCAATGGCGCTCTTTTACCTTTGCGCACTGTTTTCGCTAACGCGGGCGTACCTGAACCGCGAGCGCTTTGGCATTGGCGGCAGAACGGTCGCGTCGATAGCGGTGCAATCGCTCGTCTGCCCGCCTTTCGCGCTCAATCTGATTCGCAAGCTGTGCGCTGCGCAAAGGCCGCGCGGCGATCTGTTGGCGACTGCGGCCCTGCTCCTGCCGCCCTGCGGCATCGAGCTTGCCAAAGTGCAATGCCGCAAGAGACTGGACGAGCAGATCGACCTCGAACCCGAGGGCAGCGCCCGAAGGCTGGCCATGATCGATGCCCGGCGGCGTCTCGCGCCGCGCGAAGAGGCACAGACATGAACCTCCGGGCGTCGTGGGTATGGTTTGCGGCTGGCATTCACGGCCACCGCCATGCAAACGCCCCTGCGGTCGATTCCCACGGTTTTGGGGCGCAAGTCGGCAGCGCGGTAATGGGTACTCGCCCCCGCCTTACAGCGGGTGCGTGACCAGCCGGAAATCGGGGTCTTCGGGGAAGGCCTTGATCTCGAAGCCCAGGCCGCGCATCAGGCGCAGCATGGGTTCGTTGTGGGTCAGCACCAGGCCGACCATTTCCTGCAAACCCTTGTCGCGCGCCACTTCCATGATGCTGAGCATCAGGCGCGAGCCCAGACCCTGGCCGGCAAAGGTGTCGTCCACTTCCAGCGAGAACTCGCAACTGGTGTGGTCGGGGTTGGTGATGTAGCGCGACACGCCGACGATGCGCTCGGTGACGTGCTTGATGCCGATTTCGCCGACTTCTTCTTGCTCGACCACGGCGCACAGCGCCATTTCGCGGTCGTAGTCGATCAGGGTGAAGCGCGCCAGCATCGCCGGCGGCAGCTCGGCCATGCTGGAGACGAAGCGGAAGTAGCGGCTTTCGGGCGACAGGCGCTTGACCAGGCTTTGCAGGCCCTGCGCGTCGTCGGGCTTGATGGCGCGCACGATGTATTCGCCGCCGCCCTTGAGCGGCCAGCGTTGCTCGTAGCGCGCCGGGTAGGGCAGGATCGACAGGTGGCCGTAGCGGCCCGCGCGGCCGGGCGAGGTCTGCGCCGCCGCGCCGATGACGATGCGCGCGTCCACCGCCAGCGCGCCCTTGTCGTCCACGATGATGGGGTTGATGTCCATTTCGCGCAGTTGCGGCAGCTCGCACACCATTTCGGACACGCGCAGCAGCACGCGCTCCAGCGCCGCCATGTCCACCGCCGGCGCGCCGCGCCAGGCGGCCAGGGTTTGGTGCACGCGCGAGCGGTCGATGAGCCGGCGCGCCAGAAACTGGTTCAGCGGCGGCAGTTCCATGGCGTGGTCCTGAATCAGCTCGATCATGGTGCCGCCGGCGCCGAAGGCGATGACGGGGCCGAACGGCTCGTCGGTGACGACGCCGATGTACAGCTCGCGCCCGCGCGGCTTGTGCGCCATGGCCTGCACGGTGACGCCGTTGATGCGCGCCTCGGGCTGGCGCGCGCGCACGGCGTCCACCATGTCGTGCCAGATGTCGCGCACGGCGGCGGCGTTCATGACGTTCAGCGCCACGCCGCCAACGTCGCTCTTGTGGCTGATGTCGGGCGAGTCGATTTTCAGCGCCACCGGAAAGCCCAGTTGCGTGGCGATCATCATGGCCTCGCTGCTGCTGCGCGCCAGCAGCGTCTGCGTGACCGGAATGTGGAAGGCCGACAGCAGCGACTTGGACTCCATCTCGGTCAGCACCTTGCGCCGCTCGGTCAGCACGCCTTCGATGAGCAGGCGCGCGCCTTCCACGTCGGGCGCGGCCAGGCTCGACAGCGGCGGCGGCGTTTGTTGCAGCAACTGCTGGTTCTGGTAGAAGCTGGCGATGTTGCCGAACGCGCCGACCGCCGATTCGGGGGTGCGAAAGCTGGGTATCTGCGCGTCGGCCAGCGCGCGCCGGGCCTGCTGCACCGAGGCGTCGCCCATCCAGCAGGCCACCAGGGGCTTGCCGATGCGCGGCTTGGCCTGCACCAGCACCTGCGCCACGGCATCGGCGTCGCCGCCGAACTTGGGCGAGTAGATCACCAGCAAGCCATCGATCTGGCGGTCCTTGCTGGCAGCCTCGATGGCCGCGCGAAAGTGCTCGGCGGTGGCGAATTCGGACACGTCGATCAGGTCGGTCAGCGAGGCCTGCTCCGGCAGCAGGGCCTTGAGTTGGCGGGCGCTGTCCTCGCTCAGCACGCCCAAGTCCAGCCCCAGTTCGTCCAGCCAGTCAGCCGCCAGCACGCCGGGGCCGCCGCCGTTGGTGACGACGGCCAGCCGCCGGCCCACTGGCCGGTAGCGCGAGGCCAGGCACTTGGCAGCCGAAAACAGCTCGACGAACGAGCGCACCCGCACCGCGCCGGCGCGGCGCAGCACGGCGTCGAACACTTCGTCGCTGCCGACGATGGCGCTCGAATGCGTTTGCGCCGCCGCGTTGCCGGCCAGCCTGCGGCCCGCCTTGAGTACCACCACCGGCTTGGAATTGGCCGCCGCGCGCAGCGCGCTCATGAAGCGCCGCGCGTTGATGATGCCTTCCATATAGACCACGATGCCCTGCGTGTGGCGGTCGGCGGCCAGGTAGTCCAGCGTATCGGACAGCGTCACGGAGGTGTGCGGCCCCAGCGCCGCCACGGTGGAAAAACCGACCCCGTTCTGCTTGGCCCAATCCAGAATGGACGAGGTGAGCGCGCCCGACTGAGACACCAGCGCCAGTTGCCCCAAGGCCGCCAAGTCGCCGGCGGAGCTGGCGTTGAGCTGCAACTGCGGCCGCTGAATGCCCTGGCTGTTGGGCCCCAGCAGCCAGAAGCCCTGGCGCCGCGCCGTGCGGTGCATTTCCGCCGCCTGCGCCGCGCCGATGCCCACCGACAGCACCACCGCCGCCTTCACGCGGACGCGGCCCGCCAGTTCCAGCGCGGCCTGCACCTCGTCCGGCGGCAGCGCGATCACCGCCAGATCGGCCTTGACTTGGGCCAGATCGGCCAGCGTGCCGGTGGTATTGGTGTCCAGCGGCGTAATGTGACCCTTGAAGGGCTGCGCCTGCAAGTGCGCCAGCAGCGCGCGCGCCTGCGGCGTCTGCTTGTCGGGCTGGTCTTGCGGCCCGGTGAACAGGACAATGGATTCGGGTTCGAACAGCGGGGTGAGGTAATGCTGGTCCATGGGCAAGCTCGGTTGTGCGACGCAAAAGTCGTGTTGCACGGATTGTCCGTCACGCAGCCCGCGAGCGGGGGCCGGAAGGGCACAATTTTGATGCAGTGCAGCATGAACAGTTGCTGCCCGCCGACAGGCCGCAGCGCCGGCTCTGCTCCTGAGACAATCAGCCCATGAACTTCGCCACACTTCAAAACGACACCTTCCTGCGCGCCTGCCTGGGCCAGGCTACCGCCTACACCCCCATCTGGCTGATGCGTCAGGCGGGCCGCTATCTGCCCGAGTACTGCGCCACCCGCGCCAAGGCGGGCAGCTTCATGGGGCTGGCGACGAACGTGGATTACGCCACCGAGGTCACGCTGCAACCGCTGGCGCGTTACCCGCTGGACGCGGCGATTCTGTTTTCCGACATTCTCACCGTGCCCGACGCGATGGGTCTGGGCCTGTCGTTCCAGCAGGGCGAAGGGCCGAAGTTCGCCCATGCGGTG
>WRJY01000177.1 GCA_009778355.1 Desulfovibrionaceae bacterium
CACCGGCGGGCCGATCCACGACCAGGCGTACAGCGGCCCGTAGGTCAGCCCCGCCGACAGCGCCGACACCAGCACGCCGGCCAGCAATGCCAGCGCCGCCAGCAGCGCCCGCCGGCCACGGTGGCGCACCACCGTGTAGCCCAGCAGGCACGGCGCCAGCGCGCCGAGCGCCACGCACAGAACTTCGATGCCGGGCAATAGCGGCTGCAAGGCCATCTCGCGCGGCGGCAGCCAGTTGATGAGCGGCGTGCCGGCCAGCCATTGCGCCAGGCCATTTTCCAGCCGCTCGTACACCTGCCCCAAGCCGAACGCCACCGGCGCCGGAAACAGCAGCCCCACCGGCCACAGCGCCAGCAGCACCAGCGTGCCGCGCGAGTCGTGCACGAACCAGCGGGCGCGAAAACGCCGCCAGCGGTCGATGATGCCCAGGCGTTCCAGCGCCCAGGCGCACAGCGCGCCCAGCAGGCCGCCGGCAGCGTTCAGCGCCAGATCCAGATTGGAGGCCACGCGCACCGGCAGATAGGACTGCATGCTTTCCATCGTGAACGACAGCAGCGCTGCCCCTACGGCGGCCAGCGCCGCCGCCTGGCCGCGATGCCGAGGCCAGGTCAATGCCAGCGCGAGCAGAAAACCAAACGGCGCGTAGCCAGCTAGGTTGATGGCGACATCGAAGCGCGTCCAGTACCGTGGCAGCGGCGCCCACAGGTAGGCCCAGGGCACGATCCCCTGATCGCGCCAGCCGGTGAATGGAAACAGGCTGGCATAAACGATCAACGCGCCATACAGCAGCGCCAGCGGCAGAGCGGCGGACTTGTGCATGACCCCGGCTTCACGGCGGGCCGCGCCACCCGCGGCACATGAAGAACATGAAGGGAGCAAGGGCGGCTTCAAGCGCCCATTCCGGCCCGGAGTCTCCACATGCGATCGCCCTGCCTTTCAGGGGCCAAGCGCATGGAGCCCGGGGAATTCGCTTCATGTCAAAACGGCTTGACCACCACCAGGATGGCGATCGCCAGCATCATCAACACCGGCGCTTCGTTGAACCAGCGGAACCAGACATGGCCGCGCGTTGGCTCGCCGCGCTCGAAGCGCCCCAGCAGCCGCCCGCAAATGGCGTGATAGGTGATCAGCAGCGCCACGATCAGCAGCTTGACGTGCATCCAACCGTTGCCCGGGCCCCAGCCGATACCGTAGCCCAGCCACAGCCACAGGCCCAGTGCCAGCGCTGGCGCGGCCAGCATGGTCATGAAGCGGTAGAGCTTGCGCGCCATCAGCAGCAGCCGCGCCCGCTCGGCCACCGACTCCGGCGGCGCCATCGCCAGATTGACGAAGATGCGCGGCAGGTAAAACAAGCCAGCGAACCAACTGGCGATGAAAACGATGTGCAGGGCCTTGACCAAGAGCATGAGCATGGCCGCCAAGTGTAGCGAACGAGCGCGCCAGGAAAGCGCCGCGGCGGCAATGACCTTCAAGAGAAAAAACCCAGCCACGTGGGCCGGGTTTGAAAGCCTGACTGCACTCTTGCAGCAAGGCTCCCGCTCAGGGAGGAAAAGCGGGGGATGGCGAACCACCCAGATTGAATATATGGCAAAACTGTTTGTTGCGTACAACAGCCCGTCTTTTCCAATGAGGGATGCGCTCGCAAGAACCGTGCCCCGGGCGGAGCAACAGCACGCTGGCGCGGCGAGCCGGTCGTCACACCGATGGCGATCGACATGAACGAAGCACAACCGCCGTTTTCAGTCTCAATCGAACTTCACCCGCGGGTCCACCCAGACGTAGCACAGGTCGCTGATGAGCTTGGTCAGCAGGCCGATCAGGGTGAACAGGTAAAGCGTGCCCAGCACCACGGGGTAGTCGCGGCGGATCACGCTTTCGTAGCTCAGCAGGCCCAGGCCGTCGAGCGAGAACAGCGTTTCGATCAGCAGCGCGCCGGTGAAAAACGCGCCGATGAAGGCCGCCGGAAAGCCGGTGACGATGGGGATCAGCGCGTTGCGGAACACGTGCTTCCACAGCACCTGCCGGTCGTTCAGCCCCTTGGCGCGGGCGGTCAGCACGTATTGCTTGCGGATTTCTTCCAGGAAGGCGTTCTTGGTGAGCATGGCCGTGACGGCAAAGCTGCCGGCGACCATGGCGGTGACGGGCAGCGTGATGTGCCACAGGTAGTCCACGATGCGCGCGCCCCAGGACAATTGCTCCCAGTTCGACGACGTGAGTCCGCGCAGCGGAAACCATTGCAGTTGCCCGCCAAAGATCACCAGCAGCGCCACGCCCAGTACGAAGCCCGGAATGGCATAGCCGATCAGCACCAGCAGCGTGGACACCAGGTCGAAGCGCGAGCCGGCGCGCACCGCCTTGACCACGCCCAGCGGCACGGCCACGAGGTAGCTGATGAAGAAGGTCCACAGCCCCAGGCTGATGGAGACGGGCAGTTTTTCCCTGATGAGTTGCCACACGTCCTTGTTCTGGAAAAAGCTGCGCCCCAGGTCGAAGCGCGCGAATTGGCTCAGCATCTGCACAAAGCGCTGGTGCGCGGGCTTGTCGAAGCCGTAGAGCTGCTTGATCTGCTCCAGCCGTTTCGGATCCACGCCCTGCGCGCCGCGGTAGGCCAGGCCCCCGCCGTCGCTGCCCCTGCCGGCGGCGCCCGCCTTGGCCTCGGCCAGATACTGCTCCACCGGCCCGCCGGGCACGAACTGGATGACGACGAAGGTCAGCAGCATCACCCCCAGCAGCGTGGGCAGCATGAGCAGAATGCGCTTGAGGACGTAGGAAAACACAGTGCAAGAATTATGTACGCCGCCGAGCTGCCAAGCGCCGCCCATGTGTTCAAATGTAACTATCCGGTCACGTGACCGGATGGTGTCCGTGACGCCACTCCTTTGCACATTGCACGAAAGGGAACGCTATGGGAATTTTCAGCACCATCCTCGCCAAGCTCGGGCTTGGCGGCAACAAGCCCGCCGTCGCACCGGAGCCAACTGCCGCGCCGCCTGCGGCTGCCGCGCCTGCCCCAGCCGCCAGCGCCGCGGTTCCCCCGGCGGCGATCAGCGCGGTGGACGTGGTCGCCAAGCTCGAAGGCATGGCGGCCAAGAACCCGGAAAAGCTGAACTGGAAAGTGTCCATCGTCGATCTGATGAAATTGCTCGGCCTGGACAGCAGTCTTGCGGCGCGCAAGGAACTGGCCAGCGAACTGGGCTGCCCCGCCGATAAGATGGGCGATTCGGCGCAAATGAATATGTGGCTGCACAAGACCGTGCTGCGCAAGCTGGCTGAAAACGGCGGCAATATTCCAAAAGAACTGCTTTGAACGCCAAGAGCGTTTTCGATTCAACACACGTTCTTGCGCCGCTGGCCCCCACCCTGCCCTCCCCCAGAGGGGAAGGAAATGTGGCGCCTTCCCCCAGAGGGGGAGGAAATGTGACGCCTTCCTTCAGAGGGGAAGGGAATGTGGCGCCGTCCCTCAGAGGGAGAAGAAATGTGGCGCCTTCCCTCTCTGGGGGAAAGTTGGGGAGGGTACTTGCGGCGGCCGCTTTTCCAACGCCTTGATGCGCAAACACCTCTGGGGGAAGTTGGGAAGGAGGCTTGCGGCGGTTAATGACGAGGAGAGAAGTCAAAAGCGCATGGCTCCCCTCTATTTCGCCCACCACATATCCACCGCCCACATCTCGCCGGGCGAATAGGGCGGCGTCACCGGAGGCCGCTCCAGGCGCCAGGCGTTATAGACCATGCGGTGCGTGCTGGCGAACCACTGCGGGATCAGGTAGTGCTCGTGCGCGATGATGCGGTCCAGCGCGTGGCAGGCGAGCAGCATCTGCGCCTGGGTTCTGGCCGACACCATGGCGCGGATCATGGCGTCCACGGCGGGGTTCTTCACGCCGGGAAAATTGCCCGAGTCCTCCTGATCCGCCGCCGCGCTGCCGAACAGGTCGGCAAACTCCTGCCCAGGGTTGTTCGTGCCCTGATAAGCGAGGCTGATGATGTCGAAATCGAATTTTTGCAGCCGCTGCTGGTACAGCGCGAAATCCACCGCGCGAAAGCGCAACTGGATGCCGAGCTTGCCCAAGTTGCGCATCCAGGACGACACCGTGCTCATGCGGCCCTCGGTGCTTTCCAGGTATTCCAGCACCATCGGTTCGCCGCGCTGGTTGCGCAGCACGCCGTCCTTGACTTCCCAACCCGCCTGCCTGAGCAGCGCCTGGGCGTGGCGCAGGTTGTCGCGCAAAGTGGCGGCGCCATCGGTAGTGGGCGGCTCGGCCATGGGGCCAAACACCGCGGGCGGCAGGCTCTGGCGCCAAGGCTCCAGCAAGGCCGTCTCTTCGGGCGAAGGCTTGCCATGTGTTTCACACATGGTGTTGCCGAACAGGCCATGCACGCGCTGGTAGGAGCCGTAGAACAACTGGCGGTTCATCCACTCGAAGTCCAGCGCCAGGCCCAGGGCCTCGCGCACGCGGCGGTCGGCCAGCAGCGGGCGGCGGGTGTTGAGCACATAGCTTTGAAAGCCCGACGGCAGCTTGTGCGCGAAGTCGCCCTTGATCAGTTCGCCTGTGTCGAATTTGGGGCCCCTGACCCGCCGCGCCCAGTCGCCGGCGCTGAAAAAACGCATCAGATCGAACTCGCCCGCTTTCAGCGCCTCCAGCTTGGCCGTGTTGTCCTTGTAGATTTTGACCTGGATGCGGTCGAAGTTGGCGCTGCCGCGGCGCACGGGCAAGTCGCGCGCCCAGTAGCGCGGGTCGCGCACATAGGTAATGTCCTTGCCGAAATTGACCGGCCCGATGCGGTACGGCCCGCTGCCGATGGGCACGTCCATCACCACCTGGTCGAACGGCTTGGGCTTGCCGTCCTCGCCCAGCCCCCAATCGCGGCTGAACACCGGCAGGCCGCCCACGGTCAGGGGCAGTTCGCGGTTGGGCGCCTTGAAACGGTAGCGCACCGTGCGATCGTCCAGCGCGTCCACGCCCGCCACCTCGAACAGCAGCGTTTTGTAGCCGGGCGACGTGTAGGGGCCCATCAGCGTGTCGAAGCTGTACTTCACGTCCTGCGCGAGCACCGGCTTGCCGTTGTGAAAGCGCGCCTCGGGCCGCAGGCGGAAGGTGGCCGACAGGCCGTCCGGCGCCACCTCCACGTCCTCGGCCAGCAGGCCGTAGCCGGTGGCCGTCTCGTCGAGCGAACCGGTCAGCAGCGTGTCGAACATCAGCGAGGACAAGTAGGCCGGCGCACTGCCCCGAATGGTGAACGGGTTGTATTTATCGAAGGTGGACGCGCGCTGATCGCTCACCAGGCGCAACTCGCCGCCTTTGGGCGCGCCGGGGTTCACGTAGGGAAAATGGGCGAAATCAGGCGGCAGCTTCGGCTCGCCCCACATGGCATAGGCGTGCGCGGCCCACGCCGGCGGCGCGGCCAGGCACAGCAAAGACAGCGAACAGACGAACCAATGGCGCATGCGACAATTCTGCGGCCATTTTTCTGCAAGGAGTGCACATTCCATGAGTCAACCCTCCGGCTTTCTGGCGGGCAAGAAGCTGCTGATCACCGGCGTGCTGTCCAATCGTTCCATCGCCTACGGCATCGCCAGGGCCTGCCGCGCGCAGGGCGCCGAGCTGGCCTTCAGCTACGTGGGCGAACGTTTCAAGGACCGCATCACCGAATTCGCCGCCGAGTTTGACAGCAAACTGGTGTTCGACTGCGACGCCGGCAGCGACGAGCAAATCGAGCGCCTGTTCAAGGACTTGTCGGCGCACTGGCCCCAATTCGATGGCTTCGTGCACGCCATCGGCTTTGCGCCGCGCGAGGCCATTGCGGGCAACTTTTTCGACGGCCTGTCGCGCGAGAACTACCGCATCGCGCACGACATCAGCGCCTACAGCTTCCCCGGCATGGCCAAGGCCGCCCTGCCCTACCTCGGCGACAAGGCCGCCCTGCTCACCCTCAGCTA
>WRJY01000178.1 GCA_009778355.1 Desulfovibrionaceae bacterium
TCACGCTCATGGCGTAATCCAGGTAGCTTCGCCGCATCTCCTCTTCTAGACTGATCGGGAGCGTCTCTTTGGCGAATGAAGTCATAAATTGATGTGCAGCGGTTCTGAGCGGGCGGAACCGGTAATTTTACTAGTGATATTCCGTGGTGCCTGATGCAATGATGTGACACAAGGAAGAACGAATTTTTGGAGGGGCGTGCGCGCTTTGCGGTGCGAAACGAGGCAGTGTGAACCGCCCATCTGGCCTGCCCGGAGGGACTCGAACCCCCGACCTGCGGCTTAGAAGGCCGCTGCTCTATCCGGTTGAGCTACGGGCAGATTGCCAAGGCCGATACAAGACAAAGGCCCGGCAAGGCGGGCCTTTGATTGTGTCGCAAGAACACTCATTGGTGGTCGGAGCGGCGGGATTCGAACTCGCGACCCTCTGCTCCCAAAGCAGATGCGCTACCAGACTGCGCTACGCTCCGACGAAGAATGGATTCTACCTTGCGTCAGCTCCGCCTTGGGCGTGAGGGGTTCGATTCAAAGTGATGTGATCTCTCAAGCGGCGTAGCGGATGTCCGTAGCCCAGTAGGAAGCCCACTCTGAGTTGGCGCGGTTCAACCGTAGCGCGAGCATGTGCTGGGCGTTCTTTGGACTCCACCAGGCGCCGGGTAGCTTCAAGCGTTTCTGAATCACATAGCGATGCGCACTCTCGATCTGGCCAGATCCGATGGGTAAGCCTCGGGCGATCGCCCCTGCATAGTCCAGTTGATCCTGTCGAGTGGCAAGGTAGCGCCAGCATTGGCGCACCGGTACGTCTTGCTCAGGCGTTTGCTCGCTCTCGCAGTGGCTTTGCAGCGTGCGCAGCACCGCGTCCAACTCTGCTGTCTTGAGCCTTTGCTTTTGCTGCTCCAGCCAGTACCGCTGGGCCGCCGGCTGCTCTTCGATGGCTTGGGCTGCTTGCCCCAGGTACTCGCACACGTGGTAGAAGTCCACAGAGAACTGCCAGTCGATACCAGCGTTGATCGCCCTGCCCCACGAGGGGGCAGACAAGGACGGTCTCAGTCCTTGCCGCCCGGCCCCGCGCGCTCGCGCCCTTGGGCGGCGCGGCGGGCGTTGGCCTCGCGCAGCGAGTAGATGCAGCCGCAGTATTCCTGCCGGTAGAAGTGCTCGCGCCTGGCTATTTCGATCGAACGGGCCGAGCCGCCGTCTTTGCGCCAGTTGTGGTCCCAGTAGGTCAGGCCGGGGTAGCGCGAGGCCGCGCGCTGGCCGCAGTCGTTGACCTGTTGCAGGTTCTTCCAGCGCGAGATGCCCAGCGAGGTGGCGATGACCGCAAAACCGTGCTCGTGCGCGTACAGCGCGGTGCGCTCCAGCCGCATGTCGAAGCACATGGTGCAGCGGATGCCGCGCTCCGGTTCGTGCTCCATGCCCCTGGCGCGGGCGAACCAGTTGTCGCTGTCGTAGTCGGCGTCGACAAACGCAATGCCAAACTGGCGGGCAAAGCGGATGTTCTCGTTCTTGCGCAGCTCGTACTCCTGCACCGGGTGAATGTTGGGGTTGTAGAAGAAGATCGTGAAGTCGATGGCCGAGGCCCGCATGGCCTCTATCAATTCGCCCGAGCACGTGGCGCAGCACGAATGCAGCAGCACCTTGCCATGGCCGCCGGGCAGCGGCAGGGGTTTGCGGGTGGCGGTGTTCATGGCAGAGCTGGCGTCAGCGTCAATTCACAGACCCTTTTCAACTCGCGTCCCAATTTGCGTTCGGCGATTTTGATGTCATAGGCGTTCTGGAGGTTGATCCAGTATTGCGCGCCTTGTCCAAACGCGCGTCCAAGACGCAAGGCCAGATCGGCGGTAAGCGGACGTTCGCCCCGCACAACGTGCGAAACGCGCATGGGCGAAACGCCAATCGCGCGGGCCAAAGCCGCTTGGCTCATGCCGGTGTCCAGCAGAATTTCTTCAATGAACTCGCCGGGATGAATCGGCGGCATGCCATTTTTTGGGACAGAAGAAGTCATGGTAGGAACAGCTAATGGTAGTCAATGATTTCAACATCAAATGCGTCGCCACTGTCGAATCGGAAACACAATCGCCACTGGTCGTTGATGCGAATGCTCCACTGTCCAGCCCGGTCGCGCGACAGCGCCTCCAGCCGGTTCGATGGCGGATACCGCAGTTGCTCAGGCGAAGATGCGGCATTCAGTTGATACAGGCGCATGATGGCTCGCCGTTGGATATCCTGCGGCAACCGCCGCGCCTTCCCTGTCGTGAACAACTGCTCGGCTTCCTTGCCTACGAATGTTCGGATCATTGGCGCATCATAAACAAATTGTTTACAACGCACAACCTTGAGGAGTCTGAACGCCTGTTTACGATCTCAGCAGGCCTGCTGAGATCGTAAACAGGCTCTGAGATTACCAAGTGCCGCGAGTGGGCGGCGCGGGCGGCGGTTGGATTTGAATGGCCCGCCCTGGCTCGCCTGGTTCCGCCGCTGGGGCTGGCGGCGCTGGATCGGCGGGGCGAATCTGGATCGCCTGGCCGGGCGCGGGCGGCGTCAGCCGCAAGGGCGGCGAAGGCCGTGGCGCCGCCGGGGCTGGCTCGGTCTGAACGGGTTCCTGGCCGGGCTGACCGGGCGTGACTTGTTCGGCCTGACTCGGCGCCGGCAACGTCAGCCGCAGCGTCGGACGCAGGGGCAGTGGCTCCGGCGGCGCCGGAGCAGGCGCGGCTTGGGCAGGTTCCTGCTCCGGCCGGTCGGGTATCACCTGCTCGGCCTGACCAGGCAGCGGCAGCGCCGCACGAGAGACCGGGGCTGGCAAAGGCGCAGGCGCAGGCGCTGGCGCTGGCAAAAGCGCGGGCTCCGGCTGCGCTGCTTCGGACGTGGTCCGGATGGCTTGACCGGGTTCTTCGGGCCTCGTCACTTGCACCGCCTGACCTGGCTCGGGCAGCGGGCCTGAAACGGGTTTGAAGATGGGCGGCTGGTTGCCCGGCGCGGCCAGCGCGGCGGCAGGCGGCGGCGGTGACGCCGGGCGCACGGGCGTGCGCCGTCTGGCCTGGGTCAGCAGTTCGGCGGCGTCGGGCCGGCTGGCGCTGACGGCAAAATCCAGCGCGTCCATGCCCAGATGGTTGCGCGCGCGCGGATCGGCGCCGGCGCCGAGCAGCATTTGCACGGCCTCGGGCTTGCCGTAACGCGCGGCCATCATGAGCGGGGTGCTGCCGTTGGGCGAGCGGGCTTCGATTTCGGCGTGGTGATCGAGCAGCAGGCGGATCATGTCGGTGCTGCCGCCCGTGGCGGCGTAGTGCAGCGGCGTCCAGCCGGGCCGGTTGACTTGAGCGCCCTTGGCGATGAGCGCGCGGGCAATGTCCATTTGCCCCTTGAAAGCGGCCATCATCAGCACGCTTTCGTCGGTCGGGGTGCACAGATTCGGGTCCAGCCCAGGCGCGGCCAGAATGGTGCGCGCGACCGCCAGCGAGTCTTCCTGTATCGCCAGGTACAGACCCGGCACGCCGCGCGGATCGCGCGTGTTCGGGCTGGCGCCATCGAGCAGCAGCGAGGTGATGCGCGACGCATTGTCCTGCTTGATGGCGCGGATGAACTCACCCGCATCGACGGCCCAGGCCAGCGGGCCGGCAAGCGCCAAAACGCAAGCCACGATGATGGGCTTGAGCCGATCCACCACGCTTTGCGCAGCGGCATGGTTCCTTCCCCGAAGAAGGAAGGAGCGGAGAAAAAACGCCGCCTGTTTCATGCCTCACGCGCCTGTAAAAACAGCCGCGTGAAATTGGCGCTGGTGAACCCGGCCACCCGCTCTACGCTGACGCCGCGCAGTTCGGCGATACGCGCGGCCACGTAGGGCACGTAGGCGGGCGAATTGGTTTTGCCGCGGTACGGCGCCGGGGCCAGGTAGGGGCTGTCGGTTTCGATCAGCAGGCGGTCTTCGGGCGCCAGGCGGGCCACTTCGTGCACGCCGGCGGCGTTTTTGAAGGTGACGATGCCCGACAGCGAAATGTAAAAGCCCAAGTCCAGCGCCGCCCGCGCCACCGCCGCCGTCTCGGTGAAGCAATGGAACACGCCGCTGGCGCTGCCCGTGCCGCCGTCCTCGCCCTCCTCGCGCAAAATCGCCAGGGTGTCGCTGGCCGCTGCCCGCGTGTGGATGACCAGCGGCACGCGCGCCTGGCGGGCGGCGCGAATATGGGTGCGAAAGCGCTCGCGCTGCCAGGTCAGATCGGCGATGCCGCGGCCACCCTTGCGCTCTTGCATCTGGTAGTAGTCCAGCCCGGTTTCGCCGATGGCCACCACCTTGGGCAGCGCGGCGGCCTGCGCCAGCTCGCGCGCCGACGGCTCGCGCACACCCTCGTTGTCTGGATGCACGCCGACAGTGGCCCAAAAGCCGTCGTGGGCCGCCGCCAGCGCCTGCACGGCGGGAAATTCTTCCATGCTGGTGCTGATGCACAGGGCGCGCGTGACCCGCGCCGCCTGCATGGCCGCGCGGATGGCGGGCAAATCGGACGCCAGTTCGGGGAACGTGAGGTGGCAGTGAGAATCGGTGAACATGCGTCGATCGGCGTGGCGGCGCGGCGCCGGCAGCACATCAGACCATCAGATGGTCAGCGTGGAACGGTCGGAGCCCAGGTACGCGCCCAGTACTTCCTCGATCTTGCCCTTGAGCTGGGCGCATTTGTCGTCCTTGGGAAAGCGCACCCCCACGCCTTGCGGGCGGTTGCCGGAGGCGCGCGCCGGCGTGATCCAGGCCACCTTGCCGGCCACTGGGTAACGCTGGTGGTCGTCGGGCAGGGTCACCAGCACGTAGATGTCGTCGCCCAGCCGGTACTCGCGGTCGGTGGCGATGAACAGGCCGCCATCGGTAAAGGCCGGTATGTAGGCCGCGTACAAGGCGCCCTTTTCCCGGATCGCCAGTTGGATGACCGCCGGACGCGGGCCACTGGAAGTGGGAGCTTTGCTGGTAGCGTTGGTAGCCATCGTGAGTCGTCCCCGGAGATCAAAGTCTGGAGTTTAGAGCCTGGCGGGCCGTGCTGACCAGAAATTCCGTTGCCAAACCGGCATTCAGGGGGTGCTCGGCGGTGCGCGCGGCCTGCGTCAGTTGCGCCCACCAGCGTGCCAGCGCGCCCACGGCCAAGGGGCGGCGCGGCAGGTCGGCCAGGTCGAAAAAGCGCGGCGAGCCGCCCGCCTGCACCGCCATCAGGTCGTGGCAGAGCTTTTGCAGCCGCGCCACGGCCTCGGGCAGCGGCAGGCCGGCCAGCGCCGACACGTCGCCCGCGCCCAACGCGCGCGGCAGCAGCGCCCACTGCCGGGCGCCGTCCTTGACGGCGGCCAGCGCCAGCGCCTCGGCCGGACGCCCGCCAGCAGCGCGCAGCAGGGCCGCCGCGTCGCCGCCCGGCATGCCGGCGGCGGCGGCCAGCCAGGGCAGCGCATCGGCCTCGGCGGGCCAGGTCATGACATGGTTCAGGCAGCGGCTGCGGATGGTGGGCAGCAGCAGGTGGGCGGCATCGGTGGCCAGCACGAAGCGCACGTCGCCCGGCGGTTCTTCCAGCGTCTTGAGCAGCGCGTTGGCGGCGATCAGGTTCATGCGCTCGGCCGGGTACACCAGAACGGCCTTGCCGCGCCCGCGCCCGCTGGTGCGCTGGGCGAACTCGATGGCTTCGCGCAGAGCATCGACGCGAATTTCCTTGCTGGGCTTGCGTTTTTTGTCGTCGATGTCGGCCTGCGCCTTTTCGGGCAGCGGCCAGCCGCGTTCGATCATCTCGGTCTCGGGCATCAGCACAGCCAGGTCGGCATGGGTATGCACGTCGATGGCGTGACAACTGGCGCACTGGCCGCAAGCGCTTGGCGGCGTGGGGGCGTCCAAGCCGCCGCCGGGCCGCCCCAAGGCGGCGAGCACCCCCTCGGGGGGCAGCGAACCACGCGCAGCGGGGAGCGTGGGGGCGTCCAAGCCGCCGCCGGGCCGCCCCAAGGCGGCGAGCGCCCCC
>WRJY01000179.1 GCA_009778355.1 Desulfovibrionaceae bacterium
CATGGCGCCCGTTGCCCCGCAAAGGCAGTGGATGCAAGGCGCAGCCGGGTTGGACACCCGGCGAGGATTTGCTTGCGCGGCAGACGCTGTCTTTGACTGCCTTGCGGGTGCCATGAAAATAGTGTGAACAGGCCCTGATCGAACAGTCCGCGCGCGAAGCCGGCGTCGCTGCCTTGCCACGCCGGTCGCGGGCAAAAGCCGGCATCGGGCAGGCGCTCGAAGGCGGGCAGGGCCGCAAACGCAAGCGCAGGAGATTCATGGCGGGCAATTGCCGGCGCGGGGGGCAGGGCAGCCAAGCGTCGCACGGTATCATCGTCGCCTTTGCGGTTTCCTGAATTTCCGGCCTGCGGGCCCAAGCGCCGGTGCGTCTTACCTCGATCAAGCTTTCGGGCTTCAAGTCCTTCGCCGAACCGACCAATTTCATGCTGCCGGGGCAACTGGTCGGCGTGGTGGGGCCCAACGGCTGCGGCAAGTCCAACATCATGGACGCCGTGCGCTGGGTGCTGGGCGAGTCCAAGGCCAGCGAGTTGCGCGGCGAGTCGATGCAGGACGTGATCTTCAACGGCACCACTTCGCGCAAGCCGGCCAGCCGTTCGTCGGTGGAACTGGTGTTCGACAACGGCGACCATCGCGCCGGCGGGCAGTGGAGCCAGTTCGCCGAGATTTCGGTCAAGCGCGTGCTCACGCGCGATGGCGCCAGCAGCTACTACATCAACAACCAGCCGGTGCGCCGGCGCGACGTGCAGGACGTGTTTCTGGGCACGGGCCTGGGGCCGCGCGCCTACGCCATCATCGGGCAGGGCACGATCAGCCGCATCATCGAATCGCGCCCGGAGGAGTTGCGCCTGTTCCTGGAAGAAGCCGCCGGCGTCAGCAAATACAAGGAGCGCCGCCGCGAGACGGAAAACCGCCTGTCGGACACGCGCGAGAACCTCACGCGGGTGGAAGACATCCTGCGCGAGCTCGGCGGCAACCTCCAGAAGCTGGAGCAGCAGGCCGAGGTGGCGCAGCAGTACCGCGGCCTGCAAGCGTCGGTGCAGCTCAAGCAGAACCAGCTCTGGCTTTTGAAGCGCGCCGAGGCCGACGAAGGCCAGGCCCGCCTGAAGCACGAGGCCGACAAGGCCGCCACCGAGCTGGAGTCGCGCATCGCCGATCTGCGCCACGTCGAGGCCGATCTCGAAACCATCCGCCAGGCGCACTATGCGGCGGGCGATCAGGTCAACCAGGCGCAGGGCCTGCTGTACGAGGCCAGCGCCGAGGTGGGCCGGCTGGAGGCCGAGATTCGCTTTGTCGTCGAGGGCCGCCAGCGCGCCGAGGCGCGGCTGGCGCAACTGAAGGAGCAGATGGCCCAATGGGCCGCGCGCCGCGCCGACGCCGAGGCCGAGACCGAACAACTGGCCGGGCAGAGCGCCCAGGCCGAGGATCAGGCCATGACGCTGGCCGCGCAGCTTCAGGAGCAGCAGCAGGCGCTGCCCGATCTGCAAGAGGCGCTGCGCCAGGCGCAGGCCGAGGCCAGCCGGCAGCGCGGCGCCGTGGCGCAGGTGCAGCAGCAGATTCAGGTGCTGGCCGCCGAGCAGCGCGGCATCGAGGAGCAGACGCGCCAGTTCGATGCGCGGCGCGAGCGGCTCGGCGCCGACCGCAACGCGCTGGCCGCGCCGGACGAGCAGCGCCTGGTCAATCTGCAAGCGCAGCTTGCCGCCGCGCAGGAGACTGCCGAAGTGGCCGATGCGCGCCTGCACGAGTTGCAGGACAGCGCGCCGCAACTCGACGAGGCGCGCGGCGCGGCGCAGCAGGCCGTTAACGCCGAATCGGCCCGTCAGGCCGATTTGTCGGCGCGGCTGGAGGCGCTGAAGGCGCTGCAAGAGCGCGTCAAGACCGATGGCAAGCTCAAGCCCTGGCTTGCCAGGCACGGGCTGGATGGGTTGCAGGGGCTGTGGCACCGCCTTCACGTCGAAGCCGGCTGGGAAGCGGCCCTGGAGGCCGCGCTGCGCGAGCGCATGTCGGCGCTGGAAGTCAGCCGCCTGGACATGGTGCGCGCTTTCGCCGCCGACGCGCCGCCCGCCAAATTGAGCTTCTACAGTCTGCCCGGCGCCGCCGCGCCCGAGCGCGCTGGGGCGCTGCCGCGCCTGTCCGATTTGCTGCGTCTGGCCGATGCCGGGCAGAAAGCCCTGCTGGCCGGCTGGCTCAGTGGCTGCTACACCGCCGCCACGCTGGAAGACGCGCTGGCCCAGCGCGCGCAGTTGCAGCCCGGCGAGGCCATTTACGTGCCCAGCGGCCACGGCGTGAGCGCGCACAGCGTCAGCTTCTACGCGCCGGATTCCGAGCAGGCCGGCCTGCTGGCGCGCCAGCAGGAGATCGAGAACCTGGAAAAGCAGTTGCGCGCGCAAGCCCTCATCGGCGAAGAGGCGCGCAGCGCGCTCATCAGGGCCGAGGCCGCGTACACCGACGCCGCGCAGCGCCTGGTCGCGGCGCGGCGCGAGGCGGGTGAGGCGCGGCAGCGCGCGCACGAGACGCAGGTCGAGACCTTGCGCCTGACCCAACTGGCCGAGCAGACCCGCGCGCGCACCGAACAGATCGCCGCCGACCTGGCCGAGGTCGATGCGGCGTTGCACGCGCTGCAAGAGCGCCGCGTTACCGCCGAGGCGCGTTTTGAAGAACTGGACATGCAGCTTGCCGACACGCAGGAGCGCCATGCGCAGTTGGACGAGCGCGTGACCGATGCCGAACGCCAGTTGAGCGAAGCGCGCGCGCAGCAGCACGCCCTGGAGCGCCAGTCGCAGGAAGCCGCCTTTGCCCAGCGCAGCCTGGATGCGCGGCGCGGCGAGCTGGCGCGCATCGTCGATACCGCCGCCCAGCAATCAGCCGGCATCGACTCCGAGCAGCAGCGCGCGCAAGAGGAACTCACCCGCCTGACCGACGCCGCCGCGCAGGCCGGCCTGCAATCGGCGCTGGCCCTCAAGCTGGAACGCGAACAGGCGCTGGGCGCGCTGCGCAGCGCCTACGACGACCTGACCGCCAAGCTGCGCGCCAGCGACGAACGCCGCCTGACGCTGGAGCGCGAACTCGACCCGATGCGCCAGCGCATCACCGACCTGCAACTCAAGGAGCAGGCCGCGCGCCTGGGCGCCGGGCAGTACACCCAATTGCTGGCCGACGCCCAGGCCGATCTGGAGGCGGTGGCCCGCTCCATCGAGGAAGGCAACGTGCGCCTGGCCGGCCTGCAAGGCGAGATCGACCGCCTGCACCAGGAGGTTCAGGCGCTGGGCGCCGTCAACCTGGCGGCGCTGGACGAACTGGCCGCCGCGCGCGAGAGAAAGCAATTTCTGGACGCGCAATCGGCTGACCTGACCGAGGCCATGACCACCCTCGAAGACGCCATCCGCAAGATCGACGCCGAAACGCGCGAGTTGCTGGCGGGCACCTTCAACACCGTCAACGGACACTTTGGCCGCATGTTCCCCGAACTGTTCGGCGGCGGCCAGGCCAGGCTGGTGATGACGGGCGAGGAAATCCTCGACGCCGGGGTGCAGGTCATGGCCCAGCCGCCGGGCAAGAAGAACCAGACCATCCACCTGCTGTCGGGCGGCGAAAAGGCGCTGACCGCCATCGCGCTGGTGTTCGCCATCTTCCAGCTCAACCCGGCGCCGTTCTGCCTGCTCGACGAAGTGGACGCGCCGCTGGACGACGCCAATACCGAGCGTTACACCAGGCTGGTCACGCGCATGAGCGGGCAGGGCACGCAGTTTTTGTTCATCAGCCACAACAAGATCGCCATGGAAATGGCCCAGCAGCTCATCGGCGTGACCATGCAGGAGCAGGGCGTTTCGCGTATCGTGGCGGTGGACATGGAAAGCGCCGTGGGGATGGCCGAAGCATGATTCATGGTCTTGAAACAGAAGGAGCGCCGTGTCGATGAGTTCCTTGCAAGTGGGGCTGGCGGTGGCCGGCGGACTGGTTCTGGGCGGCCTGATCGCCTACAACGCCTGGAATGCGCGCCGCAACGAGCCGCGCCAGGCGCAACCCGATTCGCGGCCCGCGCCGCTGCCGCAGCAGCGGGCCGATCCCGTCATCGACGGCAGCGCGCCCGTGGCCGGGGATGAACGCATCGAGCCTTCGTTCGACGCCGCCGCCGTCGCCGCGCTGCCACTGGGCCCGCTGCCAGCGCCCGAAAAGCGGCCCCGGCTGGACGCGCTGATCGACGTCATCGCTCCCATCGCGCTGGATGGCCGCGTGCTTACCGGCGATGCGTTGCTGGCCGCGCTGCCGGCCACCCGCCGCGTGGGCAGCAAGCCGTTTGCCGTCGAGGGGCAAAACGACGCCACGCTCGAATGGGAGCCGCCCGCCGCCGGCCAGCGTTACCGCGCGCTGCAAGCCGGCGTGCAACTGGCCAACCGCGTCGGGCATTTGAACGAGATCGAGTTCTCCGAATTCGTCATGAAGACGCAGCACTACGCCGACGCCGTGGGCGGCGCGCCCGAATTTCCCGACATGCTGGAAGAAGTCGCCCGCGCGCGCGAACTCGACCAGTTCGCCAGCCAGCATGACGCGCAGCTTGGCTTCACGCTGCGCGCGCGCGGCGTCAGTTGGAGCCCCGGCTTCATCCAGCAACAGGCGGCCAGGCTGGGCTTCGTGGCCGGCATGGCGCCGGGCCGCATGGTGCTGCCTGCCAGCGAGACCGGCCTGCCGCCCATTCTCGACCTGAGCTTCGACGCGCGGGCCGCGCTGTCCGAAGACCCGGCGCAGAGCGCCATCAAATCCATCACCCTGAACCTCGACGTGCCCCAGGTGCCCCGCGACCAGCAGCCCTTTGCCCGCCTGCGCGAAACCGCCTTTGCGCTGGCCGAGGCAATGGACGGCCTCATCACCGACGACGCCGGCCAGAGCCTGCGCCCGGAAACCATCGACACCATCGGCGCCGACCTCGACCGGCTGTACGACATGCTGGAACAGCGCGACCTGGCCGCCGGCTCGTTTCAGGCCAGGCGCTTGTTCAGTTGAAGCGACGCGCCGCGGCATGGGGGCCACATGAAGCCGCAATGGGACGTGTTTTTCAACTGGCCCCGCTATCCCTTGATTTCGCTGTACAAGGAACACCTGTAGCGCGGACAGCGCTCGTTTCAGGAATTCAGGGGGCTGCCTGCAACGCGGCGGCGAGCATGGGCGATACCGTGGCGGCAAAGGGGTTGACCACGGTGACGCCGCCCCAGGTAAAACCGTCCTGCAAATCCTCGGACAGCAAAAGCCGGCAGCCGGCTTGCGAGGCCGCGGCGAGGATGAGCGCATCCCAAATGCCCAGTTGATGGTCGGCGGCCAGATCGACGGCAAGAAGCATGGCCGATGGGTCGCTTGGAGCGGCGGTGAAGGCATCGCGCCACGACAGAATGGCGTTACGGGCGGTCTCGCGCGAGCGGCCCGCCTTGCGCACCAACACATGAAACAGCTCGCCCAGCGCCTGCACCGCGATCACGCCCGCGTCCGGCGGTATGCGGGCGATCAGCGCCAGCGCCTGTTCGCGCCGCTGCGCGCCGTTGACGCCTTCGGCATAAATCAGAATGCTGGTGTCCAGCGCCAGTTTCACGCTGCCTCGTCCTCGTACAACTCGTCGCGGCGCACGCGCCCGATCTGAATGGCCCGCTGGGCTGCCAGCCGTTGCAGCAAAAGAGCATGAGCGGCCTGCCTGGCGGCCTCATCGCGGGCGGCGGGAACGATTCGGGCGACCGGCTTGCCGTGGCTGGTCACCACGTAGCTGCCGCCTTCGCGCACGGCGCGCAGGACGGTTGAAAAATTGCGGTTGGCCTCAGCCGCCGAGATGGCCTGTTCCACGGCGATTTCCAGATGTAGTGATATTGCCTACCATCATACCCGCGCACTCCAGGGCCTATTCACACTATTTTCATGGTGCCTTGCCCGAAGGGTTGCCCCGCAAAGGCAGCGTCTGCCGCGCAAGCAAATCCTCGCCGGGTGTCCAACCCGGCTGCGGTTTGCGCC
>WRJY01000180.1 GCA_009778355.1 Desulfovibrionaceae bacterium
CTGGCCGCGCTGGCGCTGGCCGCGAGCGCGGGCTGCGCCCTGGGGCCGATGCTGTACGGCCTGCGCGAATACCGGGGCGAGCCGCACCGCGTCGAATCCATCGGCGTGTTCAATCAGGTCGAGTACTTCGACGACAGCAAGGGCACCAACGTCGGCGCCACCGTGGCGGCGCTGCAGGGGCTGGGCGCCGAGCGCAAGCTCGTCGTCATTCTGGGCGGCGAGGGCAAGGGCCAGGATTTCGCGCCGCTCGCCGAGCCGCTGGCGCGCCACGCGCGCGCGGCGGTGCTGATCGGACGCGACGCGGGCCTGATTCGCGCCGCGCTGGAAGGCGCTGGGGTGCCGCTGATCGACGCGCCCTCGATGGAGCAAGCGGTGGAGTTGGCGCGCGAACGCGCCCAGCCGGGCGACGCGGTGCTGCTGTCGCCGGCCTGCGCCAGTTTCGACATGTTCCGCGACTACGCGCACCGCGCCGAGGCGTTCCGCGATGCCGTGCGGGCGCTGGCGTGCGCCGAGGGCGTTGAACTGGAGATGGCCTCATGAGCGCCGCCGCCACCCCCCCCGTGGACAAACCCGCTCGCAATCGCAAGCGCCGCGACAAGCGCGTAGACGAGTTGCCGGTGCGCATCGGCGGCCTGGAATACGCGCGCACGGCCAGCACGCCCTCGCGCATGTTGGGGTTCGACCAATCGCTGATCTGGGTCTGCGTGGCGCTGCTGGCCTGGGGGCTGGTGATGGTGTATTCGGCCAGCATCGCGCTGCCCGACAACCCGCGGTCGGCGCAGCATGCATCGTATTTCTATGCCATGCGCCATGCCCTGTGGATCGGCCTGTCGTGCCTGGTGGCGCTGCTGGCTTTTCAGGTGCGCATGGACTGGTGGGAACGCGCCGCGCCGTGGGTGTTCGTGGCTTCGCTGGCGCTGCTGTGCGTGGTGCTGGTGCCTCACGTAGGCATCGTGGTCAACGGCGCGCGCCGCTGGATCGGGCTGGGCGCGGTCAATTTCCAGCCGTCCGAACTGTCCAAGATCGCCGTGCTGCTGTACGCGGCCAACTACATGGTGCGCAAGATGGATGTCAAGGAGCGGTTTTTCCGCGCCGTGCTGCCGATGGGCGTGGCCGTGGGCGTGGTCGGCGTGCTGCTGCTGGCGCAGCCGGACATGGGGGCGTTTCTGGTGATCGCCGTGATCGCCATGGGCATCCTGTTCCTGGGCGGCGTGAACGCGCGCATGTTCTTTCTCATCGCCATGGTGCTGGCGGTGGCCTTCGCGATGATGATCTGGACCTCGCCCTGGCGGCGCGATCGCATCTTTGCCTACCTCGATCCCTGGAGCGAGGAGCACGCGCTGGGCAAGGGCTACCAGTTGTCGCACGCACTGATCGCCATCGGGCGGGGCGAGATTTTCGGCGTCGGCCTGGGCGGCAGCATCGAAAAGCTGCACTGGCTGCCCGAGGCGCATACCGACTTCCTGACCGCCATCATCGGCGAGGAGTTCGGCTTGGTCGGGCTGGTCTGCGTGATCTTCCTGTTCATGTGGCTGACGCGCCGCATCATGCACATCGGCCGTCAGGCGATCGCGCTGGACCGGGTGTTCTCCGGGCTGGTGGCGCAGGGCATCGGGCTGTGGCTGGGCTTTCAGGCGTTCATCAACATCGGCGTCAACCTGGGGGCGCTGCCCACCAAGGGACTGACACTGCCCTTCATGAGCTACGGCGGCTCGGCCATCATGGCCAACATGCTGGCCATCGCCATCGTGCTGCGGGTGGATGTCGAGAACCGGCATCTCATGCGAGGAGGGCGGGCATGAGCGGCTTGCGCGTGACGCCCAAATGCGCCCTGGTCATGGCCGGCGGCACCGGCGGCCACATCTTCCCAGGGCTGGCGGTGGCCGATGCCCTGCGTGGACGCGGCTGGCGCGTGCACTGGCTGGGCGCGCCGGGCAGCATGGAGCAGCAATTGGTACCGCCGCGCGGCTACCCGTTCGAGGCCATCGACTTCGGCGGCGTGCGCGGCAAGGGGCTGCTCACGCTGGCGCTGTTGCCGTTGCGCCTGCTGCGGGCGTTTGCGCAGAGCATTGGCGTGATCCGGCGCGTCAAGCCCGACGTGCTGGTGGGTCTGGGCGGCTACATCGCTTTTCCGGGCGCCCTGATGGGCGTGGCGCTGGGCAAGCCGCTGGTGCTGCACGAGCAGAACTCGGTGCCCGGCCTGGCCAACAAGGTGCTGGCGGGCATGGCCGACCGCGTGTTTACCGCTTTTCCCGGCGTGCTGCCCAAGGCCCGCCGGGTGCAATGGGTGGGCAACCCGCTGCGCGAGGCGTTCACGCGCCAGCCCGATCCGGTGGCGCGCTTTGCCGGGCGCGCCGGCCCGCTGCGCCTGCTGGTGGTGGGCGGCAGCCTGGGCGCGCAGGCGCTCAACGAGGTGGTGCCCAAGGCGCTGGCGCTGATACTGCCCGGACAACGGCCCTGCGTCACGCACCAAAGCGGCGCCAAACAAATCGACCAACTGCGCGCCAATTACCAGGCGGCGGGCGTGGAGGCCGAGTTGCTGCCGTTCATCGACGACATGGCCAGCGCCTGTGCCGAGGCCGATTTGGTGATCTGCCGCGCCGGAGCCACTACCGTCACCGAGATCGCCGCCATCGGCGCGGCGGCGCTGTTCGTGCCCTTCCCGCACGCGGTGGACGACCACCAGAGCGCCAACGCCCGCTTCCTGGCCGAACAGGACGCGGGCTGGCTGATTCAGCAGCGCGACCTGAGCGCCGAAAAACTCGCCGCCATGCTACAAAATACAGAGCGCCGGGCGTTGCTTGCCGTGGCGCAAAAAGCCAAATCGCTGCAAAAAACCAGCGCCGCCGGCGACATCGCCGCCGCCTGCGAGGAGTTGGCCGCATGAAGCACGCCATACGGCACATTCATTTCGTCGCGGTATCGAAATGCCGACGAAATCCGGTCCGAACGAAAGGCGGGGTCGCATGAAGCACGCCATACGACACATTCATTTCGTCGGCGTGGGCGGCTCGGGCATGAGCGGCATCGCCGAGGTGCTGCACAACCTGGGCTATGTGGTGTCCGGCTCCGACCTGGCCGACAGCGCCATGCTGCGCCGCCTGGCCGGCATGGGCATCCGCACCTTCGTCGGCCACGCCGCCGCCAACGTGGCCGCGGCGGACGCGGTCGTCACGTCCACCGCCGTCAAGCCCGACAACCCCGAGGTGCTGAGCGCCCGCGAGCGGCGCATTCCGGTGGTGCCGCGCGCCCTCATGCTGGCCGAGTTGATGCGCCTGAAGCAGGGCATCGCCATCGCCGGCACGCACGGCAAGACCACCACCACCAGCCTGGTGGCCAGCGTGCTGGCCGAAGCGGGGCTGGACCCGACCTTCGTCATCGGCGGGCGCCTGAACAGCGCCGGGGCCAATGCGCGGCTGGGCTCGGGCGAGTACATCGTGGTCGAGGCCGACGAGTCCGACGCATCGTTTCTGAACCTGCTGCCGGTAATGGCGGTCGTGACCAACATCGACGCCGACCACATGGAAACCTACGGCCACGACTTTGGCCGGCTGAAAAAGGCGTTCGTCGATTTTCTGCACCGTATGCCGTTTTACGGCGCGGCCATTCTGTGCCTGGAAAGCCCGGCGGTGCGCGACATCGTGGCCGAGGTCACTTGCCCCGTCACCACCTACGGCTTCGCCGAAGACGCCCAAGTGCGAGCGGTCGACGTGCGCGCCAGCGGCGCGCAGATGCGCTTTACCGCCCAGCGCCGCAACGGCGTCAAGTTGCCCGATTTGCCGGTGACGCTGAACCTGGCCGGCGCGCACAACGTGCTGAACGCGCTGGCGGCCATCGCGGTGGCGGCGGAACTGAACATCGCCGACGCCGCCGTGCAGCAGGCGCTGGCCGGTTTCAAGGGCGTGGGCCGGCGCTTCCAGCCCTACGGCGACTTGCCCGCCAGGGCGGGCGGGCGCTTCACCCTGATCGACGACTACGGCCACCATCCGGCGGAAATGGCCGCCACGCTGGCGGCGGCGCGCGGCGCTTTTCCGGGCCGGCGGCTGGTGCTGGCGTTCCAGCCGCACCGCTACACCCGCACGCGCGACTGCTTCGAGGACTTTGTCAAGGTCATCGGCAGCGCCGACCGCGTGGTGCTGACGGAGGTTTATGCCGCCGGCGAGGAGCCCGTCGTCGCCGCCGATGGCCGCTCGCTGGCGCGCGCGTTGCGCGTGGCCGGCAAGGTGGAACCGACGTTCGTGGCCGACGTTGCCGAGCTGCCCGCGTTGATCGCCGAGCAGGCGCAGGACGGCGACGTGGTGATGTGCATGGGCGCCGGTTCGATCGGCGGCGTGCCGGCGAAAGTCGTTGAGATGCTACAAAAAACTGAGCATAATCCGGGGCGGGCAACACGATGATGACGCAACACGGCATTCAATTCGGGAAAGTGGCGGTGCTCATGGGCGGGCAGTCAGCCGAGCGCCGGATTTCCCTGCTGTCGGGCCAGGGCGTGTTGCAGGCGTTGCGCGCGCGCGGGGTGGATGCGCACGCCTTCGACCCGGCCACGCAGCCGATGGACGACTTGCGCCGCGAGGGCTTTGCGCGCTGCTTCATCGCCCTGCATGGCCGCTTCGGCGAGGACGGCACGGTGCAGGGCGCGCTGGAGTTGCTGGGCATTCCGTACACCGGCTCCGGCGTGATGGCTTGCAGCATCGCCATCGACAAGGCCATGACCAAGCACGTCTGGCTGGCCGAAGGGCTGCCGACCCCGCGCTACGCCATGCTGCGCCGCGGCGAATACGACGCCGCCCGCGCGCGCGCCGTCATGCAGGAGCTGGGGCTGCCACTGATCGTCAAGCCAGCGCGCGAAGGCTCTTCGCTCGGCCTGACCAGGGTTGACAGCGCCGGCCAGATCGACGCCGCGCTGGCGCAGGCCGCTGCCCTCGATGCCGACATCCTGTGCGAGCAGTTCATCGCCGGCGACGAAGTGACCTGCGCGGTGCTGGGCCAGGGCGCTGGCGCGCGGGCGCTGCCGGTGATCCACATCGTCGCGCCCGGCGGCCAGTACGACTACCAGAACAAGTACTTCAGCGACGTCACCGAATACCGCGTGCCGTGCGATCTGCCGGCAGGCGAGGAAGCCGCCATCCAGGCGCTGGCCCTCAGGGCCTACCGGGTACTCGGCTGCCGCGGCTGGGGCCGGGTGGACGTGATGATCGACGCCGCCACGCGCCAGCCCTGCCTGCTGGAAATCAACACCTCGCCCGGCATGACCAGCCATTCACTGGTGCCCATGGCGGCCAGGGCCACCGGCATCGGCTACGAGGAGCTGTGCCTGCAACTGCTGGCCAGCGCCGCGCTCGACAACCCCGCCTCGCCGGGAGGCCGCGCATGACCCGCGCCCTGCCCATGCCGGTGGACATCCGCCTGATGAACCTGACGGCCTCGCTGCTGATCGCGGCGCTGGCGCTGGGCGGCGTCGCCGCCGGGCTGTGGTGGTTCGTGCGCCACCCGGCGTTCGCCATCCGCCAGATCACGGTGGACGGCGATACCGCGCACAACAGCGCCGCCAGCTTGCGCGCCAGCGTCGCGCCGCGCCTGACCGGCACCTTCTTCACCATGGACCTGGCGGCGGCGCAAACGGCGTTCCAGTCAGCGCCCTGGGTGCGGCGCGCGGTGGTGCGGCGCGAATTCCCCAGCCGGTTGCACGTCACGCTGCAAGAGTACGCGCCGGTGGCCCGCTGGGGCGAGGACGACGCGCGCATGATCGACGGTTCTGGCCAGGTGTTCGAGGCCAGCGGCGGCGCCGATGGCCAATGGCCCATGCTGACCGGCCCCGATGGTCATGCCCACGAAGTGCTGGACATGTACCGGCTGCTGGCGCCGCTGCTGGCGCCGCTGGGCGCGCGCCTGAGCGGGCTGGACCTGCTGGCGCGCGGCAACTGGCGCGCCACGCTGGACACCGGCGCCACGGTCGAGCTGGGACAAGGCGCGCCCGCCGAACTGGCGGCGCGGCTGCGGCAGTTCGCCGCCACCGCCAAGGAGGTGGCCG